>CAYWTU010000858.1:0-2143 GCA_964461275.1 uncultured Pirellulales bacterium
GAGGGCAAACACGTTTTGCGGCAGGTCATGCCAAAGCGGCGTGTTGACGTGCTGATTGACGGCGTGGCTGTCGAGTTCGCGGACCCGGCGCTAGAGGCGCTGAAACGCGGGCTCACCATCCGCCGCCAGGACGAAAACCGAATCTTCGCCTACGGCGCTTATCAAATTCAACAGAATCGGAGCGGAAAATGAGATACCTGATTGCGTTGCTGATGGGGTTGACCCTTGGAGCGTACCCGGCCAGTGGCGGCATCTTCGGCCGTCGCTCGTGCGGATCGTCTTGCGGGCATGTTGTCGCCCCCGTGAGCCAGAACGACACGACCAACATCATCTTCAACAATCTCTATCCAAGTACGTTCCCGCTCGCGCAGGGCGGCCAGTCGGTTTACGGCTTGCAGTCGGCAGCCGGCCCATACGGCGATTCGCCCGCCTTGCTCCTTGACCGCTCGGCACGTTTCGCCGAAATGTCGCTGGAGTTGGGCAAGACCGCCACGGAAGCATTTAACGAGACGGGCCGGCTGGCCCTGGAGTTGAACGACGCCGCAGATCGACGGCACCACAACGCTACGATTGCCGCCCTGGCGATGGAGGCCAACCGCGGCACGACTCAGCAGACGCTCGCTATCCAGATCACGGACGGCAAGATGAGCATTGTGCAGCCGCAGGCGCTGACGCAGGCCGGGGGGCCAGCCGAGCCAATCACGGCGCTGACCTGCGCCAATTGCCACACGGGCGACAAGGCACCCAAGGGCATCATTCTGGACGGGTCGCAGCCGTTCGATCTTGAGAAAGCAATGGCCGCCGTCATCAGCGGCAAGATGCCCCCCAAATCATCCCTGACGCCGGCCCAAAAGGCGGCAGTCGCCAAGGGACTGTGCGAAGTCCAATCTCAAACCGGAGACCTGAAATGAAACGCTTGCTCACCGTTGCCGTGGCCGTGCTGATCGGCCTATCGCTTGCCGCCGACGCTTCCGCCTGGACGATCGCCCAGCGCCGGGCGGCTCGGCAGAACATCCGCCAGGCCCAGCGGCAGGCGATTCGGGCACAGCAGCTCCACTTCGGCCAGCCGATCATCGTTACGCCGGCATCGACGTACACCTTCCCAGGCTCGCAGACGATCATCCTGCGCTAACCCCGTCCCCCGCCGCCGCGCCCCGCCGGTCTCGCCAATTCAGCCGGCGGGGCGCTTTGAATCAAACCCATGAAAGCCATCCTCGCCACCTGGACCCCCGACTGGCCGCCCGAATGCACGGGCCAGCGCATCACCGTCAAGATCGGCGGCACGCCCGTCATCGACAACGACACGCTCGGCCCGACCGTCGCCAGCTACCCGGTGGACTTCACGCCCGGCGCCATGGTGGTCGAAGTCCGCGGCTACAACGAGGCCACGCCGTACAGCACGGTCAAGACGGCATCGGTGACGGTCCCGGCGGCGATCAGCGTGGTGGGTTCCGGTGTGAATCTGGAAGAAACGGACGTATGAGGAGCCGGCCGCGTGCCGACTCCACCCCTGCAAATCATGCCACCATCATCAGGCGACGACGACGATTGGAAGCAGAACATTGAAGAGGATATTCGCGACCTGAAAGACAACGACAAAGAGACGTTTACGCGGCTGAACAAGCTGGAGCGGTTTCAGTCGTTTGTGCTTGGGGCCGCGGCAGCGATCGGTGCGGTAGGAGGGTATTTGGTGGCTTGGATTCGAGGTGACAAATGATCGAAACCACAATCCTCGCATGGCTCGCAATCGTCAGCGGCGACATAACCGCACGGCGCACCGGCAACGATTGGTGGCGCGCGGCGTGCTTCGCCGGCACGATCTTGCTGACCTGGCAGGCATGGGCGGAGCGGATTGACCACGTTCACTACCACCACAGCGGCGTGGCCAGCGCCAGCACGGGCCGCGATCTCGCCCAAGAGGTAATCGGTTCCGCCGACAGCGACGTGTACCACCGGCCGGATTGCCCGATGCGGTCAGAGATCCGCTACGTGACGGGCGAATCGGCGGAACTGATGGGGCGCAGGCCGTGCCGCTACTGCTTCAAGCAAACGACGGTGAGTAATCCGCAAGTGAGCCTGCCGGCGAAACGCGGAAAGGGGATGCCATGAACGGCCCCTACGAAACCGACGAGCCCCAGGACCA
>CAYWTU010000859.1:0-2133 GCA_964461275.1 uncultured Pirellulales bacterium
CGTTGTCAGTGAGCGCTCAAAACCGGCCACCATGAGGCGCTTGAAAACCGGCCATCCTGAGAAAGGGATTCGACGTACAGGCCTTCTAGCGGATGTTCCGCAGAAGGAGGTCTGGGATGTCGAATCAGCTCAAGATGGCGTCGATTCAAGCGATACTTTCGCTACGAGCGCAGCACTGGTCGTTCCGGCGGATCAGCGCCCAACTGGGCATTCACCGCGAAACGGTGGCCCGTTATGTGCAACTGGCCGAGTCAAAACCGGCCAAAGCGCCTCCCGGCTCGGGAGCAGACGAACCGTCCAAAGCGCCTCCCGGCTCGAAGGCGCCGCGCCGCCGACCGGCAGCACCAGGCGAATCAGAATCCGCGGCATAATCCCCGGCCGAGTCTTGCCAATTGCAACCAAAGCAACGAGGATGACGGCACCCACTCACCCCAATTCTGGCCGGTTTTGAAGCGCCCATCGCTGGCCGGTTTTGAAGCGCTCAATGACACCGTCATGGCGTTGCGACGTAACACACCGCGTGATTGCCGACTACAGGGCAAAGGAAGGCGAAGCTGACAGGTGGAGTAAGCAATCGGATTAACTGGCGCTACTCCGTCATCACAAACCAGCTGCGCACTCCGGCCTCGCGTTTGATGCAGAGGGCTCCGAGAAATTCTTGTCCGCCTTCTTCGCGGTCTTGCCAGGTAGGGAAAGCGCCCAAGTAGCCGTTGCGGATGGCCCAGGCGCTGAGCAGGCGGATGCGGTGGCGCGGTGACGATTCGGCGTCGTCTAGTTCGTTGGCCGGGACTTCGCGGCGTTCGACAGCGGCGCTGTCCAGCAGCAGAAAGTGCCAGTCGGGGTGCGGCGCGGGGCGCGTCTTGCCAAAGTCAATCAGGCCTCCCACGGCGTCGTGCTCGCGGGCGTAGGCGTCGGCCCGGCGGATCATGTCCGGAAAATCCTTGCCCTGACTGATTCTGGCGTCCTCCGCTTCGATTTGCACGTGTCGTACGTGTTCCTTCGACAGCAGCACGATCTCAACCAGCAGCGTGCCGTCTTCGCCCGAGTAGCGATACGTCGGCAGCGCCGCGCCATAACCCTGCTCCACGGCCCACCACTGCACGTACCGCATGAACCAGTCGATCGAGGGCGGTCCGTCGTGCCGGTCCCGTTGCCAGGCCAGCAGCTTGCGGGTCGCAACGCCGATCGGAACATCAGCCTGCGCACGCGCCGCAACGGTTGCAGGGGGCAAAGGGCCGCCGCCTGGCAACCGCCAAACATTGACGCTGCCGGCATCGCTGTTGACCCTAGCGGTGACCAGCAACTGCCGTCCGTCGGGCGCAAAGAGCGCCCCATCGGCTTCGGGCATGCCCACGTCTTGGCTCAGCAAGAGCGCACGGTCGACGACGCGCCAAACGCGGCCCTGACCATCGTTGCCAACCGAGGCCAGTTCGAGGCCGCTTGGATGGAACGCTAATTGGCGAATGCTGCCCGAGTGGGCCTCGAAGTAGGCCAACACGTCGCCAGAGGAGACGTTCCAAATCGCAACGCGGCCAAGAATGTTGCCCGCCGCGGCGAGCCGGCCGTCCTCGGAAACTGCCACGGCTGAAGTCTGCTCCCACAGGCCTTCGAGCGCCGCAGCACGCAGGCCCGTCGTCAGGTCATAGACTTCCACCGCCTTGTCGGCTAACCCGGCGGCGAACCAGCGACCGTCAGGTGACAGAGCCGACGCGTTTACGTTCGTCATCGCAGCCGGCGCCGGCGTTTCGGTTGATTCAAGTTGGCGATTCAGGCACGCGAGGCCTTGTTCGTGAACCACCAGCAGCCTCTGGTCATCACCGGTGAAAAACAGGCGTCCCACCAAGGAGCGCGGGATGGCCTTCCGAACGTGACTGCCCGTCTGCAAGTCGTGAACGAGCGCCACGCCTTGGTCCTGGAGACCGGTTGTGGCCGCCAAGTATCGTCCGTCGCTCGATAGCGCCAAACCTCGGACATGCCCGTGCGGGCCATGCACCGCGTGCAACAGGTTCCAGGTGGTGGTGTCCCAGACAAAAAACTCGGCCTCGTTGGTGGCCATGGCCAGCATTCGGCCTGCACGATCGATGGCCATGGCCTCGATGGGCGCCGGTAGGCCGCGCAAGCGGCGACGATCAT
>CAYWTU010000860.1:0-2130 GCA_964461275.1 uncultured Pirellulales bacterium
GCACCCGTGCCGCCTACAAACGGCGCCGGGTAAACGCCCGCCCGCAGTCTTTGGTTGGGCCCAATCAAGATGGTCCCCTCGCCGCCGCAAGTGATGACCGCGGTCGCTGCGCCCGCTTGGCGAAACGCCTCGGCCTGCTGGACGGGGTCGGCGTGGCCGGTAATCACTTTGGCTTCGTCGCAATTGGGCAGGAAGACATCGGTTTCCGGCAGCACCGGCGCCAGGGCCTGCCGATAGCGTCCGTCGGGGTCGTGGTGACTGGGCAGAACCACGTCGAGCAAGGTCTTTACGCCACGCATCCGCGCGCGGCGAAAAAGTCCGGCCAGTTCCTGGGGATCGACGGCCGGCATCAGCAGATACCCACCCACGTATAGGACCGCCACGCCCTCTAAGTCGGCGTCGCTTACGTCGCCCGCACGTAGCGCGGCGTTGGCCCCCAAGGTGTGAACGAACCGTCGGTCTTGTCCTTGCACATTGATGATCAGCGTGCCGGACGTGCCGGACGTCTGGACGGTTCGAATCCTCTGCACGTCAACGCCGTGACTGGCCAGCGTCTCGCGGACAAATCGCCCGAACGGATCGGCTCCCACGCAACCCACAACACCCACGTCCGCGCCGCATTTGGCCAGGTCGATGGCCGCGTTGGCCGCGCATCCGCCAATCGCCAGCGGTAAGGCGTCGCTGAGGACCAACTCGCCCGGTTCAGGCAGGTGGTCGATCGGAGCGCACAGGTGGTCTGCCACCAATACACCAAAACTCAGCACCCGTTGGGCCACGTTTTCACCTTTGAACGTGCGGCGACCAGCGCGAATCTCACCGCCGCAGTTCGCCCAGTTTGACTCGTTTCCCCGGTCTGTCTTGTGCCCATCGGCCCGCGTTCAGTATTTCCTTGTCGCCCGGCCGTGCGCCAATCGATATTTACTGTTGGGCAAATTAGCAGGCCGGGGCCGATTCGGCCAGCGGGCCGGCCCGACGCGTGCCGAAAGCCGTGATGCGTATCTGAAGTTCACCACCCCGGAGGCGGCCGATGGACCGGACGCACTCGGCGAGATTTCTTTGGGCGGCCGCGACGATCCTGGCGACGTTCTGGACGTCGCCAACCGTCCAAGCTCAATCGGCTCCGGCGCCAGACCCACGTTCCGATCAGCCGCTGCGCGTGGCGCGGCTCGTGCGGCAACTTGGCTCCAGCGACTTTGCTCAGCGGTCCAGCGCCCGCCAGGAGTTGGCGGAGTTGGGCGACCTGACGCGTCCAGAATTGCTGTTGGCGGCCCGATCATTGCATTTGGAAACCGCGCTGGCGGCGCGCGAATTGCTCTCGCGATTGGACGTGCAGGCGCTGTGGCAGGGCAGCCAAACGGAGCTGACCCTCGACCAGCAGCCTGCCGCCGAGGTTCTTGCCCAACTGTCCGACGCAACGGGCAACCGGGTGCTGATCGGCGACCAGTTCGGCTCGTTCCAAAACCTGCCGGTCACGCTCGACGGCAACCAACGAACGTTTTGGGCCGCGCTGGACGAGGTCTGCCGTCAAACGGGCAACCATGTGCGGCCACACTACGACGCCAACCACCCGGGCCTGGTGGTCCTAGCGGGTGACGCCGGCAAGTACCCGCTGGCCTACGCCGGCCCGATTCGCGCCGCGGTCACCAGCGCCCGCCGGCAGTTCATCGAAGAGTTCGATTACCGCGGGTTGGCCTCGGAACAGACCCATTCGTTTCAACTCAATCTGCAAATGATGTGGGAAGACCGATTTCGGCTCGTCGCCTACCGCTCGCAGCCGGAACTGGTCGACGCGGTGACCGACGTAGGCGGGCAACTTACGTCCACGCAATCGGCCGGAAACGGCTGGAACGTGGCCGGGAGCGGCACTCGACAGTTGGCCCTCAACCTGCGTCTCTCACCGCCGCCTGTGGCGGCCCAATCGCTCGACACCTTGCGGCTGCGGTGGGGCCTGATTGCCGTGGGCGACATGACGGCAGTCGACATCGATGTCAGCCAGCCGGCTGCCGTCGCGATCGAAGAAGGATTTGAGCTGCGAGTGGAACAGGTTCAAACGATGGGCGCTCGCTGCGAACTGACGCTGACGGTGATACGCGATTTGGTGGCCCCCGAGCCGCAAGAGGTGTTGTTTCA
>CAYWTU010000861.1:0-2127 GCA_964461275.1 uncultured Pirellulales bacterium
GAGGCTGGCGGCCAGGTCGACGAGGCGGCGCTCGCCGCTGGAGAACGGGCGGGCGAGGTAGATGACGTCCCGGTTCTTCGCTTCGCGCTTCACAAGCGACCGGACCTTCGTGCAACCGGAGACAAATCGCGATGACAACTCGGAGTGAATCTGCATGGATGGACCTTCGCACGAATCCGCGCGCCGGAGCCGGTCGCGCGTTGTTCGCTGTTGTGTATCGAGAGGGCTTGATTGTCGGGATGACCGACGAGAGTCGCAATTCGGACGCGCAATCGAAAAGGTCGTCTGTTTTGTCAGGTAGCTGACAGACGACCGCCGCGCGGGAGCCTATCGTCCCCGCCCAACACGCTGAACGTTCGGTTGGCGAGTTTCCAGCCGACATCGTTTTGCAGTCTCCGAAGGAAGAAATGAGGATCTGTCATGCGCGCTCGATTGTACGTTGGTCTTGTTTTGGGAGTCGGTGCTGGTGCCGCGGGATTGTGGCTGCGATCGAGTCCGCCCGTCGTGGCTCAGGATCGGCCGGCCGCTCACGGAAAAACGTGGGTCGAGTACACGGCCGACGGCAAGGCCAAGCAGCCGGTCGGTTTTCGCAAGTGGGTTTACATCGGCTCGCCGGTGACACCCAACGACCTGAACGACGGCGAGGCCAGCTTCCCGGAATTCCACAACACCTACATGGACCCGGAGAGTTTTGCTCACCTGGAAAAGACGGGCGAGTATCGCGACGGGACCGTCCTCGTGAAGGAATTGACGGCCGTCGGAACCAAGGAAGCCTCGAGCGGCAAGGGGTATTTCCAAGGTGAGTTCACGGGTCTCGAAATCTCGGTCAAAGACAGCCAACGGTATCCGAAGGAGCCGGGCAACTGGGCGTACTTCAGCTTCGGCCACAAGCATCCGCTCAAGGATGTCGCCGCGAAGAACGGGACCGCGTCCTGCAACAGTTGCCACGAGAACAACGCGACCGACTTCGTGTTCTCGAAGCACTACCCGGTCCTGAACGACGCCTTGAAGAAAGCCAAACGGAAGTAACCCGGCGAGGCTGTGAGTTTTTGTGGGATAGGCTTCCCCGCCGCGGCGGGTCACATTTTCCCACGATTGCGACAGGCTGGAAGCCTATCCCACGCAAACAATCACAGCCTCGGCGGAGCATCGAGAATCGCCCGACCGCCGAGCCGGCAAGTGCATGCGTCCGGCAACCCGATGCCGCCGCAGGCGCGCGGGAGTGTTCCCCCGCTCGCCATTGTGCAGATGTCGGCTCGGCTTCTTGCAACGCCTTCAACCACACTCAGGAGTCTTTGATGAGCCTCAAGACAGTCACCCGATTCTTGTTGCTGGCGACCGTGTCATGCCTGACCGAATCGTCCGCGGTGCAGGCTGAGCACGGACGCTACCTCTACATTCAGACCAACGACATTCGCGAAGGCCAGAACGCAGTCCTCGGATATTCACGCGCGGACGATGGGACGCTGGAGCCGATGCCGGGCAATCCATTCTTCACGGGCGGCACGGGGATCAACAACGACACGCACGGAAAGCTCGGCCCGCACGACAATGACACGCCGCTGGTCGTCAGCGAGGATGGGCGGAGGCTGTTCACGGTCAACACGCACAGCAACACGATTGCCGTGTTCGACATTCAGCACGACGGGTCGTTGCGTCCGGTGAAAGGCTCGCCGTTCTCGTCAGGCGGGATCGCTCCGAACAGTCTGTCGGTGCGCGGGAACACGCTGCTGGTCTCGAATCGCAACGAGGACTACCACCAGCGAGAGGCTCTGCGCGGGGCGGCGTCTGCGTGCTACGTCTCGTTCACGATTGAGGAGAACGGGGCGCTGCGGTTCATTTCCAAGATCGACGTCGAAGGCTCGCACAAGCCAACGCAAGTTTTGATTTCCTCGACCAAGCCAGCCATCGCGTTCGGCAACGACTTTCAGGTCGATGCGGATTTTGATGGCGACGGCCCGCGCTCGTTTCTGGCGGGATTGAAGCCGAGCGTCCAAGGGCAACTGCATGTCTTCCAAATCGGACACGGGAGCAGGCTCTCGGAAAAGGGCCTGTTGGAGTTGCCGGAGACGAACAAGGGGTACAAGTACAAGGATAAGGGCGCCACCGCCGACGGAATCCTCATGA
>CAYWTU010000862.1:0-2121 GCA_964461275.1 uncultured Pirellulales bacterium
GAGGTCGATCCGATCGGGCCTGGCAATCATACGGTGGACGGTCATGGGCGCCTCTGGCAACAAGTCATGAAACCACGGGCATCTTACCGCCAATAGGTCGGCCGTCGAAGTTGTCGGACCGTGCCTGATTCGACAATCTCGAAATGCGTTCAGCAAATGCGGCTGCGCTGGAACACGCTATAACTGGCGGCCCTGGCGCCGGCGGCGTATGCTAAGGCAGTCTAACTTAAGAGGCCGCCCACCAACCTGACAACCGACCCCTAACTCCCGTTGATTTCAGCGCACCGAGACGTTTATTTGTTGGACTCTATAAAGGTCAGCAACGTGATGCAGAAACGAAAGCTCAACGGGCGCCACCGGGCGGCACTGCTTGGAGCCTGGCTGGGACTTTGCCTGGGGGCGTTCGGCTGCGCCCCCGGCCCTGCCGAGAAGCCGGCGTCATCCTCGGCGGAAACGAAGCCGCCGAGCATGGCGCCCGCCCCGCCTTCCTCAACGCCCGCGGACATTCCCGTTGGCGACGACCCGGCGGCGAGCCTCGACCGCGTGGCCACTGCGGCCAAGGCTGCTTTCGATAAGCACTACAAGGTAGAAAAGCTGATCTATCCTCGTGGTTACTACCGCTACCAGCCGGCCGTCCTCACTGTCGTCACGCGATTGGAGCAGGTCGGGGCCGACCCATCGCCCGCGGGCGTTGTTGAAATTGTCCTGCAAGACCGCAACACACTCATTCGGGCCACGCAGGCGGAGGCCACGACCGACCCGGAGCTCCATCCCCGTACGCCGGCCCCGACGCACGAGGAAATGTTCAACGACTTTTCCAACGCCGAGCTCAAGCCGTCGACCATTACCGTTCAATATCAGGCCCGAAACGGCGTCTGGCGACGCGTCGATTGGCAGGGAAATCCGCGCGCTCAAAAAGGGGCCGACTGGCTCGACCGAGTAGGCGTGCCGTGACTTTTTTGGGGCCCAACAAACAACCTCCTCGGTGCGCTAAAATCAACGGGAGTTCGAGGGCCGCTGTCAGCTAGTTTGGCGGCCTTTCAGTGCGAAGGCACGGCCAACTCTTCGATCTCAGGCGACGTCCGCCGCAGGGCGTCTCGCCAGGGTCGCGGGTGGGCGGCGCAGGCCGGAAGATTAGAATCCTTTCACTGAACTCGCCGGGCAACGGTCACCGCGACACACACCATTATGCGTCTGGCTCGATTGATTCTCTCCGCGGCATGGGAGCAGCTTTGGGCGCACCGTCAACGGAGCGCGCTGACGCTGTTGGGAATCGTTATTGCGGCCACTTGCACGACGCTGGTGGCGGCTTTGATCGAGGGGCAATCGCGACGGGCGCTCGACAGTCTCCGCGGGTTGGGCACCAATGCCCTGTGGGCGTATCCCGAGTTTCGCAACGAGTCGGGAATACCGCTGGCTCGAATTCAGATGACCTTGGACGACGTGGAGGCGGTGCGGAATAATTGCGACGCCTTGGTGCGGACCACGCCCCTCATCATGCGCGACGCGGCGTTGGTGGTGTTTCGCGATCGCGAAATCCTGGCGCCGCTGGTGGGCACCACCAGCTACTTTCAAGACATCCGCAATTTCTACGTCAGCGTCGGCCGCTGTTTCTCGCCGTTGGAGGTCAGCGCGCGGCGAGCAGTCTGCGTGCTCGGCCGCGACGTGCTGAAGTACCTGCAGACCGACGAACAGATTGTGGGCCAGCACGTGTGGATCAACGGCGAACGGTTCAAGGTGTTGGGAGTCTTGGAAAAAAAGGGGAGCATGGGGGGCCAGAGCCAGGACAACACGCTTTTGATCCCCTACACCGTGGCCCTGAGGCTGTTCCCCGAAGCGCGACGCGGCGTGCTCGTGATGGGGCAAGCCGCGTCCCCCGAGGAAGCCTACGAAGCCAAGGCGCAGGTGACCAGCGTGCTCCGCCGCCGACACCGCTTGCAACCCGACCAACCGGACGATTTTGGGGTTTTGATTCAGGATGAGATTCTTAAGGAGTTTCAGTCGGCCACGCGGCTGGCGCGATTGATTGTGCTGGGGGTCATGTCGGTGTCGCTGTTGGTGGCCGGAATTGGAGTGATGAACGTGATGTTGGTGTCGGTGACCGAGAGGACGCGCGAAATC
>CAYWTU010000863.1:0-2119 GCA_964461275.1 uncultured Pirellulales bacterium
TGTGTAAGCGCTGCTGCGAGTGTTGTGGCGCGTGTATATCTGTATGTTGTGGTGATGGAACGGTATTGGAAAGTTCCCCACGATCAGTGATCGCGGCCTGATTGTCGAGCGTACGAGCAATGAAGCCGGCGAGATCCTTAAGCATTGGGTATTGAAACAAATGGCCAGCGGCGAGCGCTAGGCTAGGAAAATGCTGTTTGACCTTGCCGAGAAACTCCAGCGAGAGGAGGGAGTCGACACCCTGTTCCTGGAAAGTAACGTCACTCATGACCTCAGGCTCGGAAACACGGAGCACGACGGCCAGCAACTGCCGCAACGTTCGCTCAATGCCATCGCACCGCACCGACGCGGCGCCGAGGTGCGGATCTGCCGATGCATCCATGAGCGGCGGTTCGGACGGCGAGCCGGGCCTCGATAATGCCGCCGCAAAGGACGAAGGAAGAGGGGCGCCGGCTTGGGCCAGGAACAATCGCTGACCAAGGTCTTGCAAAGGACCAGAGGCATGCGGCAACATCGCCACATGCGCGAAGCCATGGCGAACCAACAGTCGATTCCACCTTGAGGAGGACAGTAAGGGGGACGTTTTGCGGAGCGGGTCGCCAACGAAGCGCCACCAACCTTCGGTCAGACCGAATGTCAATTCAATCCACCATTCCGACCGGGTTGGCTCGGTGATCAGCAGGGCGCCGTTGGGTGCGAGCAGCGAGCGGACGCATGACATCGTATCGTGGATGCGCCGAGTGGCATGCAGAACGCTGGCGGCAATGACAACGTCGAACGATTGCGGCTCAAAGCCCTGTGGTGTTGGATCGAGTTCGATATCGAGCTTGGCAAAGCGCAAACGCGCGTCCCTGGCAAACCGCTCTCGCGCGCGGGTCAGGAAGGCATCCGAGACATCGGTGAACCAGTACTCGACCTCGTCGGCGGATAGGCCAGCGAGCACCCGTTGCGACGTCGCGGCGGCGCCGGCGCCAACCTCCAAGACTCGCAGCGCGCGGCCAACCGTTTTCGCCCGGTCACGAAATTCCGAAACGGCATGAGCCACAAGATCGTTGAAGTACACGTTGAAGGGAGAATCAGCGTAGATTTCTTCGACGATGGCCGCGTTGCCATCCGGAAACAGCAGGCCTAGCGGATCTTGATTTCCCGTGAGAACGGCGGCCAGGTTCTGTCCGCAATCGCGCAGCAACTGCAACTGACGTTTGGCGAACGGAAATCTACTGCAAGCCGTTTCCACACGGTGAGTGGAAACGTTGTGCGGCAAGGGCGACAGGGCGGAATAGGCGTTTCCATGGCGGACTAGCAGTCCCGCGTCACTGAGCCGATTCAACAGTCGGCGCATCAGCGGGCGATAGCGATCGAGCACAGCGGCGCGACGCAGAGCCTGGCGCACGGTCAGCGATTGATGCGCCGAGTCGAAAAGCCCCAGCTGCCGCAGGGCGCAGGCAGCATAAGCAATGCTGAGGCGATCCAAGGCCCGACCGGCGGCGGCGAAATCCGCCAGGCGTGCGACCAGTGGCGCCGCCTGCCGCTCGGCCCGCACCACCATGGCGCGCGACAGCTCATCCCATTCGTGGATGAAGAGTTGGCACAGCGATTCGCACCGCGGTGAGTCGATCGCATGGCCCGAAGCGAAGGCGACCGTTGGCATCACCGCGACCTGCGGCACACCTGCGGAAAGGGCACGCACCAGCGACGCGATCGCGGCGTCGTTCGTTATCGGTACGACCCCCGGCTGAGCGAGCAGCGGTCGATAGGCAGGGTTGGCGGCGGCCTGAGTCTGGCCAAGGAACCCCCAGTTGATGGCCAGCGCCGATTTGCCGGCAGCGACCCGGGTATGCGCCAAGGCATCCACGAACGCGTTGGCGGCGGCGTAAGCTGCCTGACCGGACAGCGGATGCAACGAGGCGGAGGATGAAATGAGGACGAAGAAATCGAGCGGCAGGTGGAGGGTCAGCCGATGTAGGTTCCAGGCGCCGTCGACCTTTGCTGACATCGTCGCGCGGAGATCGGCTAGCGATTTGTTGACGAGGAGACGGTTTTGCAATTGCCCGTCCGCGTGGATCACGCCGTCCAACCGGCCATAACGCGTCTGTATCTCGTACAGCAGCGATTCCAT
>CAYWTU010000864.1:0-2117 GCA_964461275.1 uncultured Pirellulales bacterium
CCCCCCGGCGCTCGGTTCAGGAATGATTGGCGCCGTCCAAGGCTCGATCCCCCGGCTTCCGTCGTTGGCGGTGAAGAACAAATTGCCTTGGGCGTTGACCATGAAAAGGGGTTCGGAGCTTGCGGCGCCAGGTGCGATGTCGGCGACGCGAACCGTTCCGCCGCTCGTACCGTCGGTCATCCAGAGCTCTTTTCCGCTCACTCCGTCATTGGCCGAAAAGAAAATTCGCCCCGTGACTTCGGTCAGACGATAAGGATGCGAGCCACTGCCGCCGGGTTGAATGTCGGCGATGCGCTGCGTACCGGAACATGTGCCATCGCTCACCCACATTTCGTATCCGGCGACGCCGTCGTCCGCCACAAAGAATACCCGCCCCCCCGCCGCGACAAACTGATCTGCCTGCGGATCCGTTGCGCCCGCGTGATTGATTCCATTCACGCCCGGATTCACGTCCCTTACCAACCGAGTCCCACCGCTCGTCCCGTCGCTGATCCACAGCTCATCGCCATGCGTGCCGTCGTTGGCCAGAAAAACGAGTGCTCCGTTGACATTTCGCAAATACCGAGGGGAACTCGAAGCTAACCCAGGACTGATATCCATCACCAGTTGTGTCCCGGCGCTGACGCCGTTGCTCCGCCACAGTTCCGCACCGTGACTACCGTCGTTGGCACTGAAATAGAGTACACCGTTGACGTTGACCAACTCGGTAATATCCGCGCCCAACGCACCGGCGTTAATCTCGTTGACGAGTTGGGTTCCTGACGCCGTGCCATTGGAAGACCACAGTTCATCATTTCCCGAAGCATCACTTCCGCTGAAGTACAATATTCCGTTTACATTAGTCAAACTCCAAGGAGCCGTTACTGCGTTGGTCACTTGAGCAGTCCCAGAGCTCGTACCGTTGCTCCTCCAGAGGTGACCGCCGGGCAATTCGGTGAAATACAAAATGCCACCGACATTGGTTAGTTGCACGGCAACTGTATCTCCAAAATCGTGCAGCGGTACGGCTACGTTGCCAGTGGCTTTCCAGAGCTGGTTGGGCTCATCAGGTAGAAGGAGTGAGTTTCCCGCCGTATAGAAAAGTGCCCCGTTGACATTTGCCGTGACTCGAGACTCCTCGAGAAGGGCGTCGAATGTAGAAATGCTGTGACCATACGAGACTGTTGTCGCACCGGTTCCGGTCGCGGCGCTTCGGAACAGCGAACGGTCACCACCGCCGGCAAAGTAGTAGACGTTGTTTCCCACCGACGTAAATAGTGCGGGTACGCTGCCTGTGTCGCCGGGGTACAGATCTTGTACAATCGACGTGAGGATGGTCAGCAGTCGCCGGCCCTCTAACGGTTCGCCACGCAAGGCGAAGCTAGTGCTCTTTACGCGCGGCGAGCTGGTTCGGCCATCGGGTCGCCGTTTTCGAGCTTGCTTACCTAGTCGGCGGAGGAAATCCCAGGTCGGACGGGCCATGACGGCTCCTTCAGGGTGTGGAACCTACGGTCGCAGAGCGCGGTGGTACGAAGCTCCAAGGGCCGGCCATCGCATTGGATTACAAACCTAACCAATGAAAATGAAAATGGCGGGTACGTGGGGCGCGCTTGTACGCTCTCCCTACTGCTCTAGAGGCCGTGGCCGAATGCTTGGGACGCGCCAAACTTGAGAATTTCGCCGATTTTTTCGCGCGGCCGCGCAACTCTTTTCCTGTAAAATACTTGCGTCATGCCGATCGCGCGATTATGCTCGCTGGCGTGCCGGCGAGTCGCCGCTTTTTTCTCGCCGGCGCGTCCCAAATCGTCGCCGGGCGCCTCTAGTGAGATAGGAACGCCGTGGATTCTCCGGTCACGCCACTAAACCAATCGATCGATTGGCTCCTGGCTGCTCGACAGGGGGACGCCACGGCGCTGGACCAACTTTGGCGCTCCTGCCGCGACTATTTGCGGCTGGCGGCGGCCCACGAGTTGTCGCCGGATTTGCGGGCCAAAGTCAGTCCATCGGACGTCGTTCAGGAGACGCTGACCGCAGCCCATGAGAATCTGGCACAGTTTCGCGGCCAAACCGACGCGGAATTGCACGCCTGGTTGCGGGCAATTCTGCGACGCGAGGCGGCCCGGGCCCAACGGCGGTTC
>CAYWTU010000865.1:0-2114 GCA_964461275.1 uncultured Pirellulales bacterium
GCTTGACGTAGTCGACGAAGCGCAGGGGCTTCTCTTCGCCCAGGAAACGGGCGAAGACCTGCATTTCCGCGGCGGCCATTGGAACGCGGCCGGGCACCAACTGGCCGCCCGCGAGCTACAGCGGTTCTTGGACGAGCGATTTTCGCTGGGGCGCGACCTCTCGCGGTAATACGCGCGGCCGACGCCGTCATTTCACCGGCGGCAGGTCCAGCGGCGCGTAGTACGGCTGGCCCTTGAGCTCCTGGAATTTCTTCATCCAGTTGGTCATCGCCTCGCGCGGCGTGAACGACCAATCTTGGCGGTGATAGTTCCAACTGGCCGGGTGCAGCTTTTGGGCTTCCTGCCAGTAGCGATCGGCCAGTTCCGTTTTGCCTTGCTGCTGGAAGTACACGCCCAATCGGAAGTGAGCATCCGCCAGACGCTGCTCCGGCGTCCGCGCCGGCAATTTCGCCTTCAACTGGCTCGAAGGCGGAACAAACGGGCTCTCGCCGCCATGGGCCACCCAATCGCTCAGCGCCGCCACGTAGCGGTCGCCGCCGACCTCCTGCCCCAAGATCTTGGCTGTCGTGTAGGCCACCTCGGGCGGCCGCACAATGCGGCCTTGCTCGTCGATCCATACACCCGTCGGCACGTTGACCATGTGATACAACGAACTGACGGTGTGATGCGCATCAATCAGCGTGGTGAAGGTAGCTTTCGCCCGATCGTAGAATCGACCGGCCGCCGCCTCGCCCGCCGAGTCTTGGGCCACGCCGATCAGCTCGAAATTTTGGTCCTTCAACTTCTCGTACACAGCTTGCCACCCGGGCAAGTCCAGGCTGCACCCTCACCACGAGGCCCAGGAAAGAAGCATCACCTTCTTGCCCCGGAAATCGGCCAGTCGGATAGCCTTGCCCGTGCGATCAGGCAGCGTGAAATCGGGCGCCGTCCCCGAAAGCAGCTCGGCTTGCACCACCTCCGGAATCTCACCAAAGCTCCAGACGTGCGCCTCCGCGTCTCGGGCAACCGCCTGATCGAGGTTTTGTGCCCAGCGCGACAGCGCCAAGTAACTCTTTCCCTGATGCTCGACGATCACCGCGTCGGCGCCCTGCCGGCGCAACGGGAAACACAACTCACCGCGGCAGGCCCCCGACGGCTTGATCTCAAATCCGGTCGCCTCAGCCGCGCGATCCAACGGAACCAAAAGCTCGTCGCCGTCGATCACCGCGTCGTCCAGGCGCGTCGTTCGGCCTTCGAACAACACGACCGCCTCAGCGGCGCACAGCGGCGCGGCCAGACAAATAGCCGCCAGCCAGCCCAAGCATGCACAGCGAACATTCATGGCCGTGTCTCCCGGAAAAACGTGCGATCGGCGTACCAACCTACAACTGCGCTTTCAGCGCGGCCAATGCCGCGTCGTAGTTCGGCTCTTGGGCGACTTCCTTGACCTGCTCGGCGTAAACCACCTTGCCGTCCTTGTCCAATACAAACGTCCCCCGGGCCAAAATCTTAAGTTCTTCGATCAACATCCCCCAATTGTTGCCGAAGCTACGGTCTTGGTAGTCGCTGGCCGAGACCAAATTGGTGATGTTCTCCGCGCCGCAAAAGCGATTCATGGCGAACGGCAGATCCAAACTTACGGTAAGGGCGTTGATTTTGTCTCCTAACCCGCCCAGTTCCTGATTGAACTTCTTGGTTTGCACTTGGCAGACAGGCGTGTCGAGCGACGGCACGACGCTGATGATCGTCGGCTTGCCGCGGAAGTCGGTCGGCTTGAGCGTCTTCATGCCATCCTTGCCGAAGGTGTGCAAGGTAAAGTCGGGAGCCGATTGGCCCGCCTTGACCTCATTTCCGGCCAAGGTCATGGGATTGCCTTTGAACGTGACGGCGCCGTGGCGTGACATGGCTGAGATTCCTTACGGGTTGGTGCTAGCGGCGCCGGCAAAACTGTCCACCGAAAACCGACCTAAAAGCGTGATCATTTCGGTCGAACCGCCACCAAGGGTGGCTGATATTCGCTGGCGCCACGGGAAAACGAGTTTTTGACAAGGCGAGCAGGTAGTATCCCGCTTCGGCACGGCGTTGCAAGGCCATGCAGCTTATGGGGGAGGGGGTTCTATTATCAAGGCTTATCG
>CAYWTU010000866.1:0-2109 GCA_964461275.1 uncultured Pirellulales bacterium
GGCCGGCCTGAGCGCGTTTCCGATGGGTTGGGCCCGAGCCGCGGACGCCCCGCGCCGCAAGCTGCTCATGTTTACCCGCAGCGCCGGCTTTCAGCACGACGTGGTCAAACGCAAAGGGGACGAGCTCGCCTTCGCGGAGAAAACGGTCACCGATTTGGGCGCCAAACACGGTTTCGACGTCGTGGCGACCAAGGATGGCGGCGTGTTTGACAGCGACATCGGCCAATTTGACGCCTTTCTCTTCTACACCACCGGTGTCTTGACCAACGAAAAGGCCACCGACGGCTCGCCACCCATGAGCGAGGCGGGCAAGCAGCGGCTGTTCGACGCCGTCGCCGCCGGCAAGGGGTTCTTGGGTTCGCACTGCGCCAGCGACACGTTTCACAAAGGCGCGTCGATCGAACGACAACTTGAACCCGATCCGTACATCGCCATGCTCGGCGGCGAATTCATCAGCCATGGCGCGCAGCAGAAATCGCGAATGGTGGTCGCCAGCGAAAAGTTCCCGGGCCTGGCCGGCGTTGGAAAAGAGTTTGAGATGCACGAAGAGTGGTACTCCCTGAAGAATCTGGCCGAAGACATGCACGTGATCCTGGTGCAGGACACGCAAGGCATGAAGGGCTGGGAGTATCAGCGACCGGCCTATCCCGCCACCTGGGCCCGCAAGCACGGCGACGGCCGCGTGTTCTACACCAGCATGGGCCACCGCGACGACGTCTGGACCAACGGCACGTTCCAACAGATTCTGCTCGGCGGGCTGTCGTGGGCCTTTGGCGACGTGAAATTCGACGCGGTCCCCAACTTCAAACAAATCACGCCCGGCGGTCAGGTGATTCCCGACCCGAAGAAGAAGGCGGCGTAACGCGGTGCGCCAGGCCTCACTTGCTTGACCTCGGCGGCGCCGCGTCGGGCGCCGGCCGCGGCTGCGGATCGATCGCGAACACAAAGAACACCGCGGCCAGGACAAAACCGAAACCGACAATGTAGTTCCAGCGAAGCTCCTCGCGCAGATACCACAGCGAAAAGCCGCTGAACACCACCAACGTGATGACCTCTTGCAGCACCTTGAGCTGCGCGGCGGTAAAGTGGCCGTGACCGAGCCGATTCGCTGGCACTTGAAAGCAATATTCAAAGAACGCAATCAACCAGCTCATTAGCACCACGACCCACAACGGACTGTGCTTGTACTTGAGGTGGCCATACCAGGCGAACGTCATAAACACGTTCGAGATCAACAGCAACACGACGGTGCGCATGGTGGGCCTCTGCCGCCTGGTGAGACAGGGGTAGCTGGAACGGCGAAGCGTAGCCGACTCCTGTCGGGCGAAGCAAGATGAGTTCATCCGCAGTCCCCGCCATGCCAACCTGCCTGGCGCCGGCCTTTTCGCCAGACCAGGTTTGGCCGACAATGCGGCGAACGCCACCTCCGCTACGGCCCCTGCCATGCGCATCGTCCTTTGCTATCCCGTTGAACCTCGCCACGTGGCGCAGATCGCCGACGCCGCCCTAGGGGCCGATGTCGTGGACGCCGGGCAGGATCGTGTGGCCGCTGAAATCCTCCACGCCGATGTTTTCTGCGGCCATGCCAAAGTACCGATGCCTTGGGACGAGGTGGTGCAACGCCGGCGGCTCAAGTGGCTGCAATCGAGCGCGGCGGGCATGGACCATTGCCTGGTTCCGTCCGTTGTGGCGTCGGACATATTGGTGACCAGCGCCTCCGGCGTGTTGGCCGACCAGGTCACCGAGCACGCCGTTGCGCTCATCACCGCCTGGCTCCGCAACCTGCCCGTTTTCTTTCGCGCTCAACAGGCCAAAGAGTTCGTGCGGCGGCCAACTCGCGACTTGCACCAGGCCACCATCGGCATTGTCGGATTCGGCGGCGTCGGACGTCGCATGGCCCAGGTTTTCAGCGCGTTTAAGACTCGCATCTTGGCGACCGACTGGAATCCGGTCGACAAGCCCGACTACGTCGAAGCGCTCTGGCCGCCCCAACGCCTGAACGATCTGCTTCCGCTGGTGGACGTGCTCATACTTTCCGCCCCGCTCAATGAAATTACCCGTGGGATGATCGATGCCGCGGCGCTGGCCCGGCTCAAGCCAAGTGCACTG
>CAYWTU010000867.1:0-2101 GCA_964461275.1 uncultured Pirellulales bacterium
GTACACCTCGTGCGTGGCACGGCCCTCGGGCTCCAGGAACAGTTGATGCCGGTCCTTGTCGGCAAAGCGAATCACCTTGTCTTCGATCGACGGGCAGTAGCGCGGGCCGGTGGAACGAATCTGACCGCTGTACATCGGCGCGCGGTGTAGGTTGGCCCGAATCAGCTCGTGAACAGTTTGGTTCGTGTAGGTGATCCAACAAGGAAGCTGCGGCTGCGCGATCCGGTCGGTAAGAAACGAAAACGGCTGCGGTTCGTCATCGCCGGGTTGCACCTCCGTGCGATCGTAGTCGATCGTGCGGCCGTTGAGCCGCGGGGGCGTGCCAGTCTTGAAACGGGCCAGTTCAAAACCTAGGCGCAACAGCGCCGCGCTGATGCCGTTGGTGGTCCCCTCGCCGGCGCGGCCGCCGGGAGTCTTTGCCTCGCCGGTGTGCATCAACGCTTGGAGAAACGTGCCGGTGGTCAGGATCACTGCGCGGGCGCGATAGACCGCGTCGCCTCGCACCCGAACGCCGACGGCGCGATGCTCCGCGGCGTTGAATTCATCGCCCCTTGCGCACATCGGTTCCGTCAGCAAGTCCTCGACCACCTCCTGCCGCAATGTCAGATGGGGCGACGATTCGACGAAGTGCTTCACCGCCTGGGCATAGGCCCGCTTGTCGGCCTGGGCCCGGGGGCTGTGCATGGCGGGTCCCTTGCGGCGATTGAGCAGCCGGAACTGGAGGCCGGTGGCGTCGATGGCCTGGCCCATCGCGCCCCCCAGGGCGTCGATTTCGCGGACGATCTGCCCCTTGGCTACTCCGCCTATGGCGGGGTTACAGCTCATCTGGGCGACGGTGTCGCAACTGGTGGTGAGCAGGGCGGTCTTGGCCCCCAGGCGAGCCGCGGCCAGGGCGGCTTCGGCGCCGGCATGGCCGGCTCCGACCACTAGGACGTCGAATTCGTAGGGGTTTGTGGGCATTTTCCGGCCAATGCTGCCGCGACGTCGGCGAATAGGAAACCGAGGGGCAATATCGATCGCGTTTGCCAGAAAGCTGCACCGGTAACACGACGGTAGCCTGAAGTCTGGGCCGCTGACCGGTCGATTGGCAAGGGGGCCAGGGCCTGGACCCACCAAATTGGTTACGACACTCAGCGTTTTCTAGCCATCGAATTTCTTGGCCGGAAGATTGATGAGACGGCGCGAATTTAGCGAAAAATGGCCCGTTTCGTTGACATTGGCGGGGGTTTCGTTAGACTGACGAAGATGCCCGAGGGGGAGCAACAGGCGGGGTCTGCGCAAGGCTTGCAGACTTTCCGTACCGCGTTTCAACGCAACTCGCGCTCAGCGGTCCAGTACATTCCACCGACGAAGCGCACGCCGCTCCAGGGGAAGGCGCCGCGCTGATCGTTGGCTTGTTCGTTCTGATAGCGTTCTTATTTTTTGGTTGTCCTTATTTCAATTGGGTGAGACACACATGAAACGGAGAATGGAGAAGGGCGGCTTCACGCTGGTGGAACTGCTCGTGGTGATTGCGATCATCGGAATTTTGATCGCGCTGCTATTGCCCGCCGTCCAGGCGGCCCGAGAAGCGGCCCGGCGGAGCCAATGTTCCAACAACCTGCGTCAGCTCGGCGTGGCGATGCACAACTATTTGGATGCGACGAAGACGTTCCCGGCCGGTTTCCCCACGCAGCAACCGACGCTTCCTCCATCGGTTAGCCTCACGTTTCCCGGCAACGCGCTGGTATCCATGTTGCCCTACATTGAAGGCGGATCGATCGACGCCCTGTGGAACCACAACAATAACTGCTACGAGCAACCCAAGGCCGGTCCGAACGCCCCTCACGTGTTGGAGTCGGTCATTTCCACGTTTCTGTGTCCATCGAATCCACATGAGAATCCCTGCCTGGAGCCGTATATCCGGCACATCATTCAGGAACTGATCGCCAACGCCAGCTCTAACCCCTTGTACTATCCGGACAAGGGAACCGGGGTGACCGACTACATCCTCTGCAAGGGGAACAGCGATGCTTGGTGCGCGCTGCCCGGGTTCGCCGTCAACGGCAAAGACGGCGAAAACCTGACGGGTATCCCATTCGCCGCTCTGGGCGGGCTCCCA
>CAYWTU010000868.1:0-2093 GCA_964461275.1 uncultured Pirellulales bacterium
GATGTCCATTTGTGCCGGTTGCGCGGGCTGTGCGCCTGACGGCGCCGACCAGTCAAACCCGCCGCGCTCTCTTTTTTCACCGCCGGAGGTTGCTTGTCGCCTTAATCTGGGCCATTTTTCAAGGGCGGCAATTTGGCCGCCCGATTCCGCAACGACCCACAGAAGGCGCCCGGTCATGCAAGGGTATCAAGACAATCAGGCGGTGATTTTGGCCATCGACGACGAAGCCCAGGTGCTCGGCGAAGTGGCCCAGGCGCTTTCCAACACCGGCTACGCCTACCACTGCTGCTCAACGGCCGAGGCCGCTCGCGAGCAAGCTCGCGAGATTCGTCCGGACCTCATCATCTCGGACATCAACCTCGGTACGGACAACGGCCTGGAGTTGATCGAACAGATGAAGCGCGACCAGGAGTTGGCGGATGTGCCGGTCATCTTCTTGTCCGGGGCACAAATCCCCAACATCATCCGCCGGGCGCATGCCGCCGGCGGAACCTATTATCTCCGCAAGCCGTTCGATCCCGAGGTGTTGATCGAACTGGTCGAGAAGGCCTTGTGGATGCCGCACCTGGTGAGCAGCCGCGCCCATCGATAGCCGGGAGCATTATTTTAAGAGGCCGCCAAACAACCTGACAACGGCCCTCTAACTCCCGTTGAATTCAGCGCACCGAGGGGGTTATTTGTTGGACTCTAAATACCGCTTTGGCAGCTCCGCGCCGGCTACGTAGCTCAGCTTTTCCAGCCGGCACATCTGATACACGTTGATCCGAAAGTCAGGACACGTGCTCACCAGACAGTAGGCGTCGGTGGCGGTAAACCCGTAGTCGCGCACCAACCAGTCGATCAGGTTGAGCGTGGCCGTCTCGACCGCGACCTCCAACGGTCGATAGGCGAACAGCGACACAATCGCGTCTGGCTTTTCGACTCGCATCCACGGGACGGGACGGTTCTTGAGCACTTCGAGACGCAGCCGCACCGTGGCCATGGTCTCGGCAGCCGTGCCGGTGAACTCGGTGTCGCCTTGGCTGGCGTGGACGTCGCCCAAGTAAAATAGGGCGCCGGCATGATAAACCGGCAAGTAGATGCGATTGCCGGGCGCCACGTCGCGGACGTCTAGGTTGCCGCCCCAGGCGCCTTGACCATCGACGCTGGTGGTTACCTCGCGGTCCGGCGCCACTCCCAGCGTGCCGACAAATGGCGTAATCGGCCAGGCGATCTTGTCGCTGAAGTGCAACGTGCCGTCGCGCGTGGTTCCACTGCGGCCGGGCGTGTGGCGGAAAATTTTGGTCGTATACTGTCCCGACAACTCGGGCCAGCGCGTCGATTCGCCCAGCGGGCCCCGCCGCGGACCGACCGCAATCCACGAATAGTCGGCCACCTCGATTTCGTCGATGCAAACCACCAGCGTGTCTCCTCGCTCGGCCCCGCGCACGTACACCGGTCCGGCGATCGGGTTGACCTGCGGCGGAAAGCGGTCGAATCCCGGCCGTTTGCCGGGAAGCGCCAAATCCTCCGGTGTGCGGAAGTAGCCAACGCTGGCGTCATAGGTTTCAACGGCGAACGATTCGCCGCTCTCCACGCGGAGCAGCGGCTCATCGCGGGCGTCAAAGGCGAATTTCTGGGCAAGCTGACGGGTGATGGTTTGCATCGATAGCGGAGTCGAGTTGGTCGAGAATGCTGGATTTCGTCGGGCCTGTGGCCATCCTACAATGAACCCGCACGACACACCAATCTGTCCATTGTCTTGGAGGCCGCCAAACAACCTGCCAACGGCCCTCTAACTTCCGTCGATTCCAGCGCATCGAGGATGTTGATTGTTGGACTCTAAGAGTCCAACAATCAACATCCTCGGTGCGCGAGGATCAACCGGAATTAGAGCGCCGTCGTCAGGATGTTTGGCGGCCTCGTAGAGCCAGGAGAGCCCATCATGCCTGCACCTTGTCCGCTTTGTGGTCTGGACAAGCACATGAAGAAACCGCGGCAATTGTATGGTTGGCCGGTGTGTAAGAAGTGTGTGGGGAAGTTTGCCAATCGCCGGCAGTTGGCGGCCTATCTGGGCCTGGCCAATCCGGCCACCTCCGACGTGGCCCAAACTA
>CAYWTU010000869.1:0-2085 GCA_964461275.1 uncultured Pirellulales bacterium
CCGAGTTGGCGCGCCGGATCGTTGCCAGTCAACTGACGGCCGACGAGACCGACTCCCTCGTGCGCGAGCGCAAAGCCGCCGCCGGCGAACCGGTCCGTCGCAAACCATCATTCATGCGCCGCTTCACCACCAGCCGCGGCACGGTCACGTTCACCGCCGCGCCTGGCGAAGTCAGCGATGACGACGTGCTGGCGGCCATCAACGAGGTGAGCCAGCAGCTTGGCGGCATGTAAAGCGGAGTTGACAGTTTCCCCGGGAAACTTTTTCGAGGTGAATCGGATCGACTCAATCCTCTTGACAACCTGCCGCCGGCCGAACGACGATTCGTACTGATATGTCCACTGATTCAACCGATCCATTGCCGACGTTCCGCGACCTCACGGCCGACGAACTCACTGCTGCCTTCCCGGGTGGGTTCACGCTCCGCGACGAGGCCAACGCGCTCACGGCATACGCGTTTCGCAACGGGCCCATCGAAGACCTCCACGCCGGGCAATCTTCGCCGCTCTTGAGCGACGACAGCCTGAGCCGGATCACCGACGCCGAAATGAAGGCCCTAATGATCAACGCCTCCGAGACGCTGGCTCGCGCGTTAGCGCTCCGGGAAACCAACCCGGAGGAGTATCGCCGGTTCGTGCAAGGTTACGGTCGGCTTTACTGCCGTGCATGGCAGCGTTGAAGCAACGTGGCCGGGGACAAGTCTGAACAAACGCTTTCGCTTGCGCAATGCAGGTTGGCGCGAGACAATCGGCCAAACTCTTGCCGATGGAGACTGCCGCCAACATTACCGGCCCAACTACAACCACAAAGCCCAAGGCGGCCCGTCGCTACTACTACGCCCCTGGCGCCGCGCAGCTCAGCTTGGTCGAGCACGCCCTATGCGCCCTCGATCCGGCCGTGTCGCTGGCCCGCGATTACCGCCACCACACCGGTTTTCACTACACCGACGAACAGGGCAAACGGCAGTTCGCGGCGGTCGAAGTGATCGCCCCCAACGGCCTTTCACCGCGCGATGAATATGTCCTCTGGTCACTCTTGGCGCTGGCCTTCTCGCAGCCCGAGCCGACGATCGAATTCTGGGCCACGCCGCACTGGTGCCTCAAGCGAATGGGGTTGTTGGCGACAAAGCAATCCGTGGATGGCCATGCGACCTTCTCGAAGGGAGGCGAGAACTACGCCGACTTTCGCGCGTCGATTGAACGACTGGCCGCCGTCTACTACCAGTGCGACCACTTTTGGGACCCCGTCCGCAAAGAACGTCGTCGCCGCGGGTTTGGGTTCCTCAAGTACGACTTGCCCGAGGACCCGGCTTCGTCGCGGGCGTGGCGGATCGTGTTCGATCCACTGCTGTTCGAGTTCTGCCGGGCCACTGGCGGGGCGGTGTGGTTCGACCTGACGTTCTATCGCCGGCTCGACTTCGCCAGTCGACGGTTGTTTCTCCTCGTCTCGAAAATCTTCTGGCGGCACGCCAAGACGCCCCGCTTCGACGTGGCCGAGTTGACCACGCACGGCCTGGGGTTTTCCGAGAGCTTGCGGATGCCGCAGCGGAAGCAGAAACTGGTCCGCGTCATGCAGCGACTGTTGGACACCGGCGTGATCCGCCTACCCGAGGGCGCTCTGACGCCGCAGGACAGCATCCAGAAACTGGGCAGGCGCCGCTACGCCGTGCGGTTCGAGCGGGGGCCGTACTTCGACAACCCGCTGGCGCACACGCAGGGCGAACGGCGGACCGCCGACATGGGACCGCTGGCCGAGCCGCTGGCCACCATTGGCTTCACGCCGGCCCAGATTCGCCGCATCGCCCGGAAGTACAGCCGCAAGCTGGTCGAGGTGTGGTCCGACGTGACGCTGCGAAAGATCGAGCGCGATGGTCTGAAATCTTTCCGCCGCTCGCCGCAGGCGTTCTTGCTCGACAATCTCAAGCACGCGGCCCGCAAGGAACGGACGCTGCCCGATTGGTACCGCGAGGAACGCAAGGCGGCCGAGCAGGCCCGCCGCGATGCCGAGCGGCTATCATCCGCTCCACTCACCGACGCCGAGTTGGCCCGGGCGTATCGAGCCGACCGTGGCCGCGCGTTCAAGGAG
>CAYWTU010000870.1:0-2084 GCA_964461275.1 uncultured Pirellulales bacterium
TTCGCGGCGAATTCGCCATTGTTCTCTGGGACGAGCCCAATCAGATGCTGGTGGCGGCCCGCGACCGGTTCGGCGTCAAGCCGTTGTACTACGCTCAGGTGGGCGAAAAGTTGTACTTGGCCTCCGAGTGCAAAGCCCTGTTTGCGGCCGGCGTGCCCGCGGCCTGGGACCACGAGTCATTCTTTCAGTATTCGCATGTCTATTTCGATTCCGACCGCACGCTGTTCTCCGGCGTGTATCAGGTGCCGCCCGGCCATTTCCTGGTGGCCACGCGTCAGCGGGTGCAGTTGGTGCCGTATTGGGATTTCAACTATCCCACGATTGACAACCCGGCGCCGGCCCGGCGGCCCGAGGAACACATCGAGCGGATGCGTTCCGCCTTGGACGAGGCGGTTCGGTTGCGGCTGCGCGCCGACGTGCCAGTGGGCTGCTATTTGAGCGGCGGCATCGATTCGTGCGCCATCTTGGGTTTTGCCGCCAAACATCATCGCGGCCCCGTGCAGGCGTTCACGCTCTGCTTCGACACCGAAGAATACAACGAACAGCACGTGGCCGAAGAAATGGCCAAACAGGCGGGCGCCAATTTCAATCCTCTGCCCGTCACGCAACTGCAATTGGCCGACCATTTTGCCGACGCGGTTTGGCATGCGGAAACGCTGACCGCCAACCCGCACGGCGTGGCCAAGTACATGCTCAGCCAGATGGTTCGCGACAAGGGCTACAAGGTCGTGCTTACCGGCGAGGGCTCGGACGAAATCCTGGGGGGTTATGCCCATTTCCGCCGCGACATGCTCCTCTACAACGCGCAGGGGCAAGACCCGGCCGAAGTTGAGCAACTTCTCAAGCAGCTCCAAGACGCCAACGAGGTCTCACGAGGCATCCTGTTGCCCTCAGGCGAGAGCCTGCCCATGGACGGCGTGCGTCAGACTCTGGGTTTCGTCCCTTCGTGGCTGGAAACTCGCTCATCCAATAGCCTCCGCTACCGACGGCTGTTTGCCGACGGGTTCTTGGAGCGATTCGAGAAGCGCGACGCGTTTCGCGTGTTCCTCAACCGCATTGACGTCCGAGGGCAGTTGACCGGACGCGAACCGGTCCACCAGTCGCTGTACCTGTGGACCAAGACGATGCTGGCCAACTACCTGCTCAATTTTCTCGGTGACCGAATGGAGATGGCCCATTCCATCGAAGGCCGAGTGCCGTTTTTGGATCACCATTTGGTGGAAGCGGTACGCGACATGCCCGTGTCGATGAAAATTCACGGGATGACCGAAAAATACGTCCTCCGCGAGGCGGCCCGGGAAGTCCTTACCGACACGGTTTATCGCCGCCAGAAGCACCCCTTCTTGGCGCCGCCGGTGGGCCTGCAACCCGAAGGCCGGCTGAATCAACTGATGCAAGACATGCTCCGCAGCCAGGTGCTGGCGAGCATCCCGTTTTACGATGCCGAGCGGGTCCGGTTCCTGCTCGACCGCATGCCCGATCTGGACGAACGAAAACGCAGCGGCGCCAGCTACATCCTGATGATGGTGCTCAGCGCCTGCGTGTTGCACGAGCGGTACGGACTGAGTTAGACGACCGCCCAAGGAACCCGTTCCATGACCGACCGACCGCTCGACTTTCGCAGCGACACCGTCACCCGGCCGACGGGCGAAATGCGCGACGCCATGGCCCGCGCCGTCGTCGGCGATGACGTGTTCGGCGAAGACCCCACCGTCCACAAGCTGCAAGACAAACTGGCCGAGTTGCTCGGCAAAGAGGCGGCGCTGTACGTCCCGTCGGGCACGATGTCGAACCAGATAGGCGTGCGGGTGCACTGCCAGCCGGGCGACGAAATTATTTGCGACGTCGGCTGTCATATTTACAACTATGAGCAAGGGGGCGTCGCCCAACTCAGCGGCCTGGCGACGCGAACCATCGACGGCACGTTCGGCGTCATGGAACTCGAACAACTCGACGGATTGATCCGGCCCGACGATCCGCACTGCGTCCGCACACGGCTGCTATGCCTGGAGAACACGCACAACCGCGGGGGCGGCAAGGTCTACCCCTACGAAACGGTCGAACGCGTCTGCAACTGGGCCCGG
>CAYWTU010000871.1:0-2078 GCA_964461275.1 uncultured Pirellulales bacterium
TCAGGTCCGTGCCGTCCCAGAGTGCGGCCAGGCCCAGTTTGGTCCGTTGCACCCAGTGCCGCAAAACTGGATACGGCTCGTCCTTGCCGGGCTTGGGCGACGGCTCGACTAGCACGATGACATGACCCAGGCCGTCGACCAATGCCTTCGACAGGTCGATGCCCGTTTCGTTCAACTGATCGGGCGGGCCCTGCACGGCGATCTGTTCGTCCAGCACCAGCCGACCCGGGGGCGGCGCATTGTCGCGGCGCGGATCATTGCGGCGCCCATCGACCAAATAGGTGCGATAGGCGTCGTAGTCTTCAGGGCGCACGGAAAACAGCCGGACCCGCAGCTTCTTGTACGTGGTGGAGTAGACGCTGAACCGCGGCGGGCCGAGCGGGTCGGCCACAACCAGTTCGCCGGCCGAGGCAAACAAATTCGGGTAGGCCGAGCCGATGTGAAACGTCAGCGTTTGGTCTTTGCCCAGCGTCTGACCGAACGTGTCGCGGATGCCGGCGCTGATCGTCGCCCGGTACGTCGTGCGGCCGGCGGTGCGGCCCGCAATGACCAACGAGTTGCCGTTGATCTCGGTTCGCAGCCCGGGCAGTTCCGGTTCGACGTTCACAACGGCCCCTTCGAGCGACTCGTAGTCGAGCGGGTTGTTGAACCCGATCACCAGAGGCGAACCGGGTGGGCAGCGGTCCTCCGGCTTGCAGCTTTGGTAGCTCACGGCAAGGGCCGCGTAGGTTTGAAACGTGAACGACTGCGGTTGATCGGCGGTGAGCGGACCTTCGGCCGACGGAGTGCCGGCGGCGAATTGCACCGTCACGCCGCTCCCGGTCGGCAGCGGCTTCTCGGCCCGAAACGCCAACCAGCGCCCGGCCAGAGTCTGCTGCGCCAGCCGCGACACCGTCTCGTCGGCGTCGATTTCCGCCTGGCTTGCCAGGCGGACCGTCACTGTTTTTTCATCAGCCCAGACCGTGAGCTTGGCCAAGACAGCGGTGGGATCAATCTTCTGGTCGAACGCGGCGAACAGCAGCGGTTCTAACGGTACCGAACTGTGGTTCGGATACGAGGCGATCAGACGCGGCGGCGGCAAAACGAATTCCCAGCGGTGCGCCTCGGCCAACTCCGTGCCGGCCAGACATTTGGTTCCCGCCGGAACCTCCGCCGTGTAGCGGGTGGCCATGGGAAAGCGGTGGTCGGGCACGAACAGCAGCGTCTTGGTTCCCACCCAACGCCACTGACCCGGCGGCTGTGGCGTAAGTTTCAGCGGGACTTCCGCTTGCTTGAGCTGTTCGACGGAGGTTACCGCGACCATCGGCTCGGAAAACGTAACGCTGAGCTGCGTGGCGGTGGGGACGTCGCCCTCCGGCCCGTGCTGCAACACCATCAGCGGTTTGGCGACCGACTCGGGCGGCGCGGGGCCTTGCACGGGCGGAAACGCGTTGGCGATCGTGCGGCCCGTCTTGGGCGGCGGTACGGGCTGAGGTGGAAAGGCGAAGTCGCGCCGCTCGGCAGGGTCCTGCGCCAAAGGCTCAACGCGGCTCAATATCTCGGTGATCCGCTCGGCCGACAGTGGTTCGGCCGCGGCGCGGACAGGCCGGTCGGCGGTGATTGATTCCGGGGCGCCCTCGGACAGACGCAGCCGCAATTGCATTTCATCGGATCCGCGCAATCCGGGCATTCTTGCGTGTCCACGCCGTTGCATAGCGACTCCTGACGATCGCCGGGTGTTCTGTCCAGGGGGCGCCGCGGCCAACACCGTCACGGCCAACGCCAAACTCAAGACACACCAACCAAACCAAGCAGAAAAACCATGCCGACCGTTCACGGCTGATTCCTTCGTTGTAGAGAGAATGTTCGCCCACTCGCGAGCGGTGCCGGCGCTCGCCGTCCGGCCTGTTTTTGCAGCCTACCCGCTGGCCTGCGCCGGTCGTCCAGCAGGTTGGACGCCGTCGGTACCCAAAAAATTCCCTGCCAATTTGTCCAGCAGCCTACCATCTTCGGCTCCTTGACGTCGGCATGTCTGTTTTTGTTCGGCCCCCGTCAACTTCGCCGCGCCGGCGAACCCCGCCACCCCTGCCGTTGTCCGC
>CAYWTU010000872.1:0-2076 GCA_964461275.1 uncultured Pirellulales bacterium
AGCGAGAAAACCTAGGAGTCGAAACGGCGGTGAGGCTGTTCCACGGCGAGCACAGCTGCCAACGCCTGACTACCAGCGATCTTCCGGCCGACGCATCAGTTCGCTTACGATAATCGCCGTTCGCACGTCTTCCGGGCGGCGAAGCATGGCGGCCAACTCGGCCGCAAAATCTTGGCCAAGTGGTCGCCCGCCGGCCGACTCGCGCTCCATGACCACCGCGGCTGGCTCGGCGGTCTTAGGTGCAATCTGCGCAGGCGACTCGCCCGCAATGGTGCCGACGCGGTGGTCGAATGTGTGTTGGACGTGATCGGCCAATCCGCCAACCGACTTCTTCAGGTGTGACAGCTCCGTAGCGCGCTGGTCGAACTGACTTTCATCCAAGTGCTGCTGAACGTGCTTGGCCACGCCCGAGCCGGTCGGCCGGGGCCCCGTCAGGGAGGGCCCTTCGGCCACTTCCACCAGCACTGGCTCGGTGTCTGGGGCACGCCGCGGCTTGGCAGGGACGACCGGTTTACGCTGGCGTTTGGACTGCCCCTGGCGTGGTGCGGGAGCCGCCCCCTGTGGTTGCTTGCCACCTTTGCGCGCGGCGGCGCGGCGGAGGAATTCCTCGACTTCCTCGGCCGGCGTCTTGGGGCGCGGCGGTTGGCCGGACTGCATGGGCTGGGCCTGCGCGGGACGGGGCATAGGGGGCGGTTGCGCAGCGGCGCGTTCGATGCGCGGCATTTGGCGCTGCTGGGCCTGACGTTGCTGCTGCTGCTTGCTGGCGTCGACGATGATCTTGATGATGTAGGCGCCGGCCGCAATGACGAACGGCAGCAGGTCGAGCCAACCAGCGGCAATCAGGACGTTCGGCCCCTGGGCAATGACGTTCATCATTCGCACGCTTCCCGCGGTTCTCGGCCGACCGCGGTCGGCCGTTTCCGCTAATTCTTCGCCGGCGCGGCCGTGTTGCCCGTGGTGCTGGTGCCGGCGATGGCTCGCCGCATTTCCGTATCGGCCTGCACGTTGCGCAGCTTGTTGTAATCCATGATTCCCAGGGTGCCGCCCAGAAACGCCTGGGCAATCGCCTTGGGAACTTCGGCTTCGGACTCCACCAGCTTGGCCCGTGACTCTTCAATCTTGGCGACGTTTTCCTGTTCCTGGGCGACCGCCATCGCCCGTCGGCCTTCGGCCTTGGCACGGGCCACGCGGGTGTCGGCCTCGGCCTGATCGGCTTGCAGCCGGGCGCCGACGTTGTCTCCCACGTCGATGTCGGCAATGTCGATCGAGACGATTTCAAACGCGGTATTGGAGTCGAGCTTGCGGCCCAACACCGCCTTGGAGATGCGGTCGGGGTTTTCCAACACCTCGGAATGCGACGACGCCGAGCCGATGGCGCTGACGATGCCCTCGCCTACGCGAGCGATGATGGTCTCCTCGGTGGCGCCGCCAATGATCTGCTGCAAGTTGGCCCGCACGGTGACGCGGGCCTTGACTTGCAGTTGCACGCCGTTTTTGGCCACCGCGTCCAGCGTGTCGCGGGGAGCGTTGCGGCCTGGGCAATCGATCACCTTGGGATAGACGCTGGTCTGCACCGCCTCCAAGACGTCGCGGCCGGCCAAGTCGATCGCCGTGGCCAGTTTGAAATCCAAATCGAGCTTTGCTTTGTTGGCCGCGATGATCGCCCGAATCACCTGCGGCACGCGTCCGCCCGCCAGGTAGTGCGCCTCGAGCGCGCTGCGGGTGATGCCGTCGTCGTCTCCCAGGCCGGCCTGCACGGCCATCACTTTACTGCGCACGATGACTTCCGGACTGACGCGGCGAAACGTCATGGCCATCATATCGAACAGGCCGATGCCGGTTCCCGTGGCCAACGACAGAATATACAGCCGAAAGAACCGCGTCAGCACCATCACGAACACCAGCGCCGCCACCATCAAGACGAGCGACAGAAAGATCAGCACGAGGTTCACGTTCGAGACTTGCTGGGCCCACAGTGGCATGGACGCGCCCTTTGCATTGAGAATGGTCTGGCGGCAGGAAACGGAGTTTGTATCGGATCGGGACCAGCGCCGTTTGTCAAGCAAGCTCGTCGCG
>CAYWTU010000873.1:0-2074 GCA_964461275.1 uncultured Pirellulales bacterium
CCACATTGCCGACGCGCTTGTCGGGTTAGCCCGTCAAATGGCGCCTGGCGCGGCGCCGACTCCGCCCCCTGCGCCACCGTTTAAGGGTCAACCGTGGAGCTACGGCAACCTGCCGCCTGAGTTGGATTGACCGTGCGATGGTTGCCGGCGCGCCGCGTGAGGCTAATCGACGATCCGCAGCGTCGTACGGTCGGCGTCGGTTCGGTGCGACGCTCGTTGCACGGCGGGGCGGGGCGAAAGCGGCTCGACCTTGTGGCGAGCGGCGGAACTGCTGCTCTGTGAAACCTTGGTCCGAGTCGGCGACCAGTGCAGTCCCGACATTGGCTCGGGCAGCTCCTCGACGTTTCGCTCGGGCGCTTGCGGGGCCGGGCGAGGCGCCGACGTTGGCGCTGGAGCGGACGTCGGCGCCGATTGTGCCGCAGGGCCTTCATAGTATCCGCCTTCGTATCCGTCTTCATAACCGCCGTCGTGTCCGTACCCGCTCGTATATCCGCCTTGATAGTTCCCCTCGCTGTCGGTGAAGCTCGAGTATTGATAGGCGGTGGCCTGCGCGATGCCGTAGCTATACTCGCTGCCGCGATAGCGCTTTGCCCGGGGCCAGTATTCGGTGTGCCCGCGGGGTCCGATGAAGTAGTCCTGATCGTTCCAGTAGCCGGTTTGGCCGCCATATTTCCCGTCCAGGCCGCGGCTGACCATGTTGTTGCGCGGGCCGAAGCAGCCTCCACACGTGGGGCCTCCGGAACAGTTGTCGCAGCCGCCGCCGCAATCAGCGCAACCGCCGCACGATTCGCACCCGCCACACGGCGCACACGATTCGCAACTGTCGCAGGCGACACATCCGCCGCACGAATCGCACTCGCCACATTCCGAGCACCCGCCTTCGCAAGCGCCGCACCCGCCGCTGGCGCAGCGCTCGTTGAGGTACCACTGGCGCGGACCGCCGCGACCGCGATAGTTCCAGCTATTCTCATGCCCCACGTAACAACCGTTGCCGTCGCACGGCTCGCAGCAGTCGGGCACTGGCGACCAGCCGTCGTGAAAATATTTTTCGCCGCAGCCCAAGTTGCAGCCCCAGCAATAGCCCAGGGGGCGAAAAACCGCAGCCCCCAGTGCGGGCAAGTGGGCATTGCACACCAGCGCCTTGGGGGCGTAGCACCCGGTGGCCGGGGCAATGGAGGCAACGAGCAGCGTCAACGCAAAGAGACGTTTCATGGCGCTATTCCCCAATGGCGCCGTCGGTTCAAGCGCCGGATTCCCCCCCGTGCGCACCCTTGGACGGCCCGTCGTGGGTTATCGGCGCGCCGGGCCGCAAAATCGAGAAATTCGGCAATCCCTGTCTAATCCGCAAACTTTGCCAACTGTCACAACGCCGCCGCAATGCGTTGGGGCAAGGGAAGTTAGCAATCGCCGGCGAGAAGCCGATTGCCGGCCATGGGGGTTGCCGGTCGGCTGTGGATCGCCGGTGCGGTGGGTATATTGAACCGGCCCGTTTTTACCACATCAGGAGCCGTCCCATGTCCCGCCCGTTGCCCATTCGCAGCGTCCACCACATTGCCCGATCCACACAGCGTCTGGATGCGATGCGTGCGTTCTATTGCGACGTGCTGGGGTTCCGTGAAATTCGCCGCCCGAACTTCAACTTTCAAGGCGCCTGGCTGTACAACTACGGGGTCCAGATCCACCTTATCGTGAATTCGGACGCCGCTCGGCAGCCGGGTGAAATCTCGACCCGGGCCGATCACGTGGCCCTGTTTGTGGACGACGTGGGCGAGGCGGCGCGGCGGCTCGACGAGCACGGCATTTCGTACAAGACCAACACCGTCCCGCAAACCGGCGTGACTCAACTTTTCTTTCACGACCCGGACGGCAACCACATCGAGCTTGGCTGCTATCCGCCGACGCCGGAATTCGTGGTTCCCGTCGCGTCAACGGTGAAGGCGGCAACGTGAAATCGCTGACGCGCTATCTGACGATGAACGTCCAAGAGCGAATGGACCTGGTCAACATCACGCCCGAGGTGGAGGAGATCGTCCGTCACAGCGGCGTCCGCGAAGGGCTGTGCCTGGTCAACGCC
>CAYWTU010000874.1:0-2072 GCA_964461275.1 uncultured Pirellulales bacterium
GGCGTCGACGCTGAACGAAGGCGACGTCACGTGGGCCAACGGTGTGGCCGAGATTGTGCAGCGACGTTGCCAGGAGTGTCATCGGCCGGGCGAGGTGGCGCCGTTTTCGCTGCTGAATTATGAGAACGCCGCCGCCTGGCGCGATACGATCCGCGAGGTGATCGAATCGGGACGGATGCCGCCGTGGGGCGCCGATCCGCGACACGGCGACTTCGTCAACGAGGCCCGGCTCAGCGACGCCGAACGGAACACTCTGCTGACCTGGATCGACCGCGGCGCGCCGCCCGGCGATCTATCGCAACAGCCGCCACCGCGGCAATTCGTCAGCGGTTGGCAAATCGGCCAGCCTGACGAAGTGATCTACATGGCCGACGAACCGTTTCGGGTTCCGGCCGACGGATTGGTGGACTATCAGTACTTCGATGTCGATCCGAAGTTTACCCAGGACCGTTGGGTCAAGGCGGTCGAGTGCCGCAGCGGCGCCCCGGCCGTCGTCCATCACATCAACGTGTTTCTCCTCACGCCCGACATGCCGCGTCCTTATGTACGCGAGGATCTGACCAACCATCTCCTCTGGGGCACGGCGCCCGGGCTCCAGTCAGTGACGTTCGCGCCGGGAATGGCCTACCGCATACCGGCCGGGACGCAGCTCGTGTTTCAAATGCATTACACCACCAGCGGCGTCGCCCAGGCCGACCGCAGCTACATGGGCCTGATCTACGCCGACCCAGCGGAAGTGCAAAAGCGGGTGGAAATGAAGCTGGCGGTCAATCCCCATTTTGCGATTCCCCCCGGCGCCAAGGATCATCGCGTTCAATCGATGTACGAATTGCCGCAGGACGGATTGATCTACGCCCTCAGCCCCCACCTGCACCTGCGCGGAAAATCGTTCCGTTATGAGCTGTTTTACCCCGACAGCCGACAAGAGACCTTGCTGGACGTGCCGCGGTTCGACTTTAACTGGCAGCACATCTACATCCTTCGCCAACCGCTGCCGGCGCCGCGGGGAACGATCGTGCACTGCACGGCCCATTACGACAATTCGGAGACCAACCCGGTAAATCCCGACGCGACCACGGAGGTTCGCTGGGGAGACCAAATCTGGCAAGAAATGATGATTGGTTACGTACTGGTGGCTTTCGATCGCGACGAGGTTCGCCCCGCCATCCGGGCGCCAGGGATCGCTCGGGCGCACGCGGGCGAGCGGTTCCGAAGACTGCTTGCCGTCTGGAGCGCGGCCACCGCGGCGGCGGTGACGGTTGTCGTGGCGCTGCTATGGCGCCGTCAGGCGCGACGGCGGCCTTGAATTCCGTACTACTCGACCGGGGCCAATTGTTCGTCGGTCGGTTCGTCGGTGAACGGCCGAAGCGGCGGGAATCGCCACGGACTGTGATAGTCGGTCATCAACTGATGAGAATACATGCCAGGCCAATGGTACGTGTACAGCGGCGGGACGGGGAACTTGTAGCTGCCGTCGCAACTGCAGTTGGCGTAGCGATCCATGTAGTCGCCGCGCCGGCACAGGCCGCAGCCCCGACATCCCAACCTCCCGCAGCCGCCGAGCGAGCCGCATCCGTCGCCGCAATGGCCGGACGAACAACAATCGCTGCCGCTGGCTTGTCCAGGGGCGCACGCCTTGCCGCCATTGGACACGGTGGAACAGCAGGCGTTTGCGGCCGGACGGCACTGGTTGCTCTTTGTGCCCAAGTTGGCGGCGCTTGTCGAAGTTTCCGCCGCCTTCTCGGTTCGTGTGTTAAGGGCCTTGTTGTGTAGTGCGCTGGCGGTGTCCAGGCTGGCGGTCCGGGCGCCGGTTCGTTTGGGTTGAGACTGGGGCTTGGCCGATGTCGACTGGGCGGCCTCGCGTTGTTCGGACGGGGTTTGTTCGGCCTGGGTTTGGTCGGTGACCCACACCAGTTCGGCGCCGTTGCTCAACTCCAATCGCTCGCTGTGGCCAACGTTGGGCTCGGCAATGCGGCTTTCGGCCGACGTTCTGGTCGCCACTGCCTGTCGCGGCGCCGGAGTCGGCATGCGCTCGGCCGTGACGGTTGGTTGTTCCGCTACGGGTGCGGGCT
>CAYWTU010000875.1:0-2072 GCA_964461275.1 uncultured Pirellulales bacterium
AAGTCGAGGCCGACCGTTGGTCGCAGCGATTTGGCTTAGCGCAAACGCCGCGCGGCCGACCGGCGAACCTGCCGGTGGACGTGCTGCGTCGTGCTGAATGGGCTCGGGCGTTTATGTCCCAGCCGCGGTTGATCCTCTTGGAACATCCCACTCGCGGCGCCCCTGGCGACAGCTATTCGGCGTTGGTCGCCGCGGTTCACGATGCCCGCCAGGGCGGGGCGGGCGTGATCTGGATTGCGGCCGACGGCCGCACCTGGCACGACGCCGCATTGCGGCCCTCGCAGCGGTGGCAGGTCGTCGGCGAAGAACTTAGGCCCGGTGCGGAGCTCCAGGCATGAACAAACCGGTCAAACTACGGTACGTCAACCAACTGGTTGGGAGCCTGCTGCTGGCGGTCATCGTGGTGCTGTTCTTGGTGCTGCTGCTGGTGTTGCGCCAACAAGGTTGGTTCGTCACGACGTTTCGCCTTTATGCGCACCTTTCCGAAGGCGAGCTCGACGGGCTGCGTCGCGGCACGGAAGTGTTGCTGCTAGGGCGTCAGGTCGGTCAGATCGACAGAATCTCGTACTCGGGCGGCGTGCAATCCGGCAAACACGACGAAATCGTGCTTGAGCTATTGATGCGCAGCGAGGCCGACTGGCCGATCTATGCCGGCAGCGTGGCGCACATCCAGCGGCACCTGGCCGGCGCCGGCGAGGCGTTTCTCGAAATTCGCCGCGCCCAGCCCAGCGATCAGCTGCTCAAGGACGGCGACACGATCGTCATCGCCGCCGACCCCGCAGCCGCCGACAAGTTGGACGTGGTGGTCGAGCAGATGCAGGAGATCCGCAGCGACTTCGCCAAAGTCCGCGACAGCATGGTTCCGGCGTTCGAAAAGATGACCGGCACGCTGAGCAACTTGGACGAGACGAATCGCCGCATGCAGGTCGTCGTCGACGATATGCAAAAAACTTCCCCGAAGCTGTCGCCCATCGCCGACCAGATGCAAACCGTGCTCGACCAAAGCCGCGAGGTCACGGAAACCTTGCGGCAAGAGGTGCAGAACGTGCCTGGCACGGTCAACGAGTTGCGGAGCAATTTCAACACCGCCCAGGAGGTGCTTGACGCCGCCCGCAGCCATTGGCTGCTGCGGCGCTACATCGACGACCCCAGCGACGACCGCACCATCGAGCCGGCCGAGGTCCACCGCGGAGACATTTGGCCATGAGCGGCGGACGCTGGTCCACGGTGTTGCGGACGGCGGCGTGGTCGCTGTTGTTCGGGGCAGCCCTATTGGGCTGCCGCTCGAACAAGAACGACGACGATGACCGTATCGTGCGCCGCAACGCCGACAAGGCCCGGACCGAGTATTACAACGGCGATGACCCCAAGTCGATCCGCGACTACCTGTTGGCGGTCAAGCGGGCTTGGTTGATCGACGATCCCGAGCAGATCAGCCACGAGACGTACAACTTGGCGGCAGTGTTGACCAGCGTGGGGGCCTATGCCGAGGCCCGCGACTGGCTCTGCGAGGCTCGGGCCGAGGCCCGACGCGCCGATTTGAACGAGGCCGAAATCTGGCTGCTTGACGCCAAGTGTGCGCGGCAGATGGGCTGCTTGGAGGCGGCGGCGCAGATGACCGAATATGCGGCAAATCAGGCCGCGATCCGCCATCGACACTGGCATCGCGACCCGTCGGACGTCGAACCGCCGGCCACCAGCACGCTGGCCGGAAAGGCGATGGCCAGGGTCGACCACCGCCTCAATTGGTGGCATAAGGCGGCCGCGGCGATCGTGCCCGGTCACGAAACGGCCAAACAGGCTGAACGGGACGTTGAACAGCGACAGGCCGCCCGTGCGCAGGTGGCGCTCATGCGGGCGAATCTAGCCTGCGACGTTACCGACCTGGGCGTCGCCCGCGACGAGTTGGCCTTGGCCCGGCGGCAATTGCCGCAGGTGGCCAATCACGCGGTGCATGCCGAGGCCGAACGCGTCGAGGGGCGGATTCAACTGATTTCCGCTCGACCGCAATCGGCCGCCGGCCAGTTTGACCTTGAGGCCGATCTGTTGCGAAAGGCCGAAGTGTATCGCGA
>CAYWTU010000876.1:0-2066 GCA_964461275.1 uncultured Pirellulales bacterium
CGGTGCCGCCGATCAGGTGCCAGTGCGTGTCGAGGCTGTCGGTCGGGATGTAGAAGGGTGTACGACCTTCGACGGTGTGACCCAGCAGCAGGCGGTTCATTAGACCGGTTCCTGAAACGTGGCGGCCGTGCGGTTGGTGTACTGCTCCAGGAGCATGGCCCGCAACAGTTCCTTGAGCGATTCGTCGGGAACGCCGTCGATCCGCTGGTTCTGCTCTTGCAGCCAGACGGTCAGTTCTTCCAAGGACTGCGACCGCTTGGGCGGGACGATTTTCTCCAGGTGCTGGGCCAGGAGCTGTTCGAGTTGGGCGGCCCGCAGCCGCACGACATCGACGGGCCGGTCGTCGCCCAAATACTTTTGGACGAATTGTTCGAACATTTCGGGGGTGAATCGGCGGCTCAGTTCGGGCCGGTGCAGGTTGTAGTACAACTCGACCCGCGTGCGAAGTTCCTCGCGGACGAGTCGCTCGGCCGTCTGCTGTTTTGCGCGCTGGTCGGCCTCCAAGCGCTGCTGTTCGCGGAGCGGGGCCAAGAGTCGTTCCCGCTGGGCTTCTTCTTGCATCGCCAACTGACGCTGCCGTTGCTGGCGCTTCGCCTCAATTCGGTCTCCACGCGCTCGGAGGGTACTCGCGAAAAACGTACGCGGCCGATCGATGACGAGCTGCCTCACCAGGTGCAGGGCGGGTGTGACGAGCCAAGTTGAGCCGCACGCCAACAGCCCGAGTACCACCGCTTGTCCGATCATCACCAACAGATTCCCGGCCCGTCCGCTGGGCCGTGTGACGAGCGACCAGGCGCACCATCCGAGGAAGGCCGTGAATCCGATGCGAGGCCCCCAATGGGCCAAGAACAGGTGTCGCCGAGCCGTCGCTTCCCCAAGGCGGTACACGACCCAGGTCAGAATCAAGGTCGGCACGACGTTTTCATACGTGAGGTTGTCGAGGTCGAGCGGCATGTCAACGCTCCGGAGCGGCCGGGAAATCGCCGTTCATTCAACAACGAAAAGCGTCCCCCGACAATTGTCGCAAACGAGTTGGAGGGCGGCCTGGAAACCTGGGCAAGCCACGAAGACTTTTCCGGCAAATCGAGGGCTGGCGGTGGACGTCGGAGAAGATTCTTTACCGCCGATGGATTGTCGGGACCGTTTTCTGAATTTACGTTGACGTGAACTCCGGGCAATTTCACGTCGTCGAGCCAGGGCCAGAACGATGTACGGTCTGTTGCTTGTCACGCTGTGTGCCGTCGGCCAAGCCGACGACAAATCCACCGTCTACAACGCCAAAGCGTTGGTAAATCGAGAGTGGGTGGCAATCACGAATTACCGTGGCGAACAAGGCAGCACGACCTATTATCGTCTGCTGTCTTTGACACCAGGTCCAAAGTGGGATGTCGGTGCGGCGTGGATCGTCGAGATTTGTCCCCATCAGGGGGAAATCCCTACGCTTAGAGCGTGGCACGGCAAGTACACGATCTTCGGAGACAAACTCGGAGACGACATACTGACCTTGAAGATTGGACCGACGCGGCTGTTTAGAGGCGGCGGTCGATCGACGAATAGCGTCTGGTGGACGCTCGAAACCATGAAGGCCGGAGCAACAAGTTTGGCCGGCGCAACCTTTGAGGTTCAGCTCGAGAACCGTCGGGTATCGGATGAAACCGTCCCCATGATCCCTATCCGGTTCTTCTACACAGACGACGACGGTGATGAGATGTCTCGCCATGCTCAAGAGACGTTCTTAGGCATCCCCTACGAGGGAAAGCAACTCTTTCCGCGGCGAGTCAGCTTCTTGGTGGACAGGGAAGTGCTGGCGTTTGAGCGGCCGGCTGATTCCATCGATCCTTTATGGTTTCTTAGGTTGCCCGGGTTTCGGATTCGCGGAGCTTGGGCAAATCTGGACGACGAACTGCGCCGTCAACGAAATGCTTGGGAGAGCGAGGTACTCAAGCTTTCAATCTTGACGGACCGTGAATGGATTATCGAGGACGATCTCGGAGAGCGTTTGTTGTCGCTCCGACCGGGAGAGTCACCGGGCCATGGCATAGCATGGATCGTCGAATTGACCAAGG
>CAYWTU010000877.1:0-2064 GCA_964461275.1 uncultured Pirellulales bacterium
GGCCGCGACGCGATTCGCTGGATGGAGCTCGACGCCACGACCAACGCGCTGCGGCAAGAGGGTCTGATCTCGAGCACGTCGCTGTCGTACTACTATCCGTCGATCGCCGTGAACAATAGCAACGACGTGGTGATCAGCTTCCTGGGGAGCAACGCTGCGAACACGATCAGCAGCTATGCCGTGCTCGGCCGCACGACGAATCACTCGACGACCTGGAGCGCTCCGCAACTGCTCCAGCAAGGCGACGGCACGGTGACGTTGACCTCGTCGGTCGACCAGATTTGGGGCGACTACGGCTCGACGATGGTCGACCCCAGCGACCCGAACATTTTCTGGACGTTCAACCAAATCTCGAAGGACAACGGCAACTGGGGCGTGCAGATCAGCAAGCTGAACATCGCCCCCGTCACGCCCCCGACATCGACGATGGTCGTGGCCTCGCTCGATGGCAGCCGGGTGAACGCCTTCAACGGCACGACCGCCGTGGCCGACGCGCTCAACGCCAGCAACGGCCTGCGCTCCCCTTCGTCGACGATCTACGACAGCAGTGGCCGCCTGTACGTTGCCGACGTGGGCGACAATCGCATCATCCGCGTCGAGCCGAACGGCAATCTGTCGACCTATGCCGACTTCGGCGACAACGCCGTGGCCGTGCTGGGCATGGCGATCAAGCCCTCGAACGGGCATCTATTCGCCACGAATATGTACAACAAGGCGATCGTCGACATCACGAACACCGCCGGCCTCGGGACCAGCGGCGCGTTTTTCGCCGACGCCAGCGACGGCCTGGTGCTTCCTTGGGATTTGGCGTTCGACAGCTCGAACAATCTATTTGTGGCCGACGCCCTTGCGCGCAAAATTTTCAAGTTCGATTCCGCCGGCAACGCCACGGTGTTCGCCGATCAGAATGACAATCTGATCACTCCGACCGGCTTGGCGATCGATGCAGTGGGCAACGTCTATGTCTCCGACTTGTTCCGCAACACGATTTATCGCTTCACGCCCTCGGGCGTGGGGAGCGTGTTCGCCGATTCGGCCGACGGCATGCTGACGCCGATCGAGCTGCAATTCGGCCCGGACGGAAAGCTCTATGTGGCCGATTACTTGGCCAATAAGATTCTCAGTTTCGACGCGGCCGGCAACAGCACGGTCGTGGCCGACGGCGCCGACGGCCTGAGCGGTCCGTTCGACATCTCTTTCCGCAGCTTGCCCGGCTTCAGCGCCGTGGCGCAAGTGCCCGAGCCCGCTTCTTGGGTCCTGGCCCTGCTAGGGTGGCTGACGCTGGCCATGTGGCGGCGACGATCCGCGTCACGCTGATCTACCTCGGGGAATGGTTCGGCCGGTTTGTCGCCGAGAGGCCATCGCCATCGACGGTGGACAGCGCCGGCGATAAAGTGGCAGGAGGCGAACCACCTCTTGGGTTCTGGCGGCGACGCGAACCGATTCTATGAAGCTCAGCATCTTTGGACTTGGGTACGTCGGCGCGGTCAGTTGCGGGTGCTTGGCCGAGCTAGGGCATGAGGTGATCGGCGTCGACATCGCCCGCTCGAAGGTCGACTTGATCAACGCGGGACGGGCCCCGATCGTCGAGCCCGGGTTGGCTGAGATTTTAGAGCGGATGGCGGCGGCCGGTCGCGTGCGAGCCACGACCGACACGGCCGAGGCCATCGCCGCCAGTGACGCCGCGTTGCTTTGCGTGGGAACGCCTTCAACCCTTTCGGGTGGCGTCGACGCCAGCCATCTCTTGTCGGCCTGCGCGCAGATTGGCGACTTGCTCCGCACGTCGCGGCACGAGTTTTTCGCGGTCTTGGTCCGATCGACGAGTCTGGCGCCAATTCATCGACAATTGCAGCAGACGCTGGTCGAGCACTCCGGTCGCAAGTTGGGGGAGACACTGGGGTATTGCTGCCACCCCGAGTTTTTGCGTGAAAGCGTCGCGGTCGACGACTTTTATCACCCTCCCAAAATCGTGTTCGGCGCGTCCGATCCCAAGACCGAGGCGCTCTGCCGACAGCTCTATCCGACGATCGACGCGGCGACGTTTTTCGTGCCGATCGAAGTCGC
>CAYWTU010000878.1:0-2060 GCA_964461275.1 uncultured Pirellulales bacterium
GGACCGTTAGCGAAACGCGAATGGTGTCGCCGATGCCGCGGCTAATGAGTTGCTCGAAGGCGATGCGTGTCTTGATGATCCCGTCGGGCGGCAGACCCGCCTCGGTCACGCCCAGGTGCAGCGGGATGTCGGGCCGCTCTTCGGCGAAGCGCCGGTTGACTTCGATCACTTTGGCCGGATCGGAATCTTTAAGCGACACGACGTACCGCGTAAACCCCAGCCGGTCCAACAACTCGCAGTGCTCCAGAGCGCTGGCGATCATCGGCGAAATGGAATCGTCTGCGCCGAATTTCTCCGCCACGGCCGGATCGACAGAACCGCAATTGACCCCTACCCGCAAGGCGCAATTGTGCTGGGTCACCGCGTCGACAATCAGCCGCACCTTGTCTTGCCAGGGCTTGGTCCGCTCGTGATGGTACAGGTGGCCAGGGTTGTAGCGGACCTTGTCCACGTGCGGCGCCACCTGCGTCACCAGGCGATAGTTTTCCTGTAAGTCGACCGACAGATTGGCCGTGGTGCGGCGACGGATTTCGGCCAGCGCCTCGGCGTCTTTCTGGCTGTCTACCGCGATCCGCACCACCTCGGCGCCGTGCGCCGCCAGATCGTCCACTTGCGCCGTGGTGGCGTCAATGTCCTGCGTATGCGTGGCGGTCATGCTCTGAACGGCGAGGGGTTGCCCGCCGCCAACGGTGACCGAGCCGATCCGAACTGGGCGAGTAGGGTTGCGAGGGATTTGCACGGAAAGACTCATGACGAAGCGATTGGTGAGGCGGGTATTGACATGTCCATTCTAACGGCGGATCGCCGGTTTGGGCACTCAGCGCTTGCCCACTGTATAGGTCGGTCATTAACATTTGGCTCGGAACGCCGCCATGAGCAACCCTGCCCAACTGAAATCGGTCATCACCTACTTGCAGATGCTGGGGCGGCCGAATCGCGCCTGGCGAACCGCTCCCTGCGACGGTTTGACCATTGTCCCGGCCCGACAGCCGACCATCGCGTATTATCGATTCTTATATGAACGTGTCGGGGGCCCGTGGTATTGGCTTGACCGCCGACGCTGGTCGGACGAGAAGCTGTTGGCGGAGATTCGCGCGCCGGGCGTGGAGTTGCACGTATTGCATTTCCACGGCGTCCCGGCCGGCTACTGCGAGCTGGATTATCGCGACCCGTCCGACGTGGAGCTGCGGTACTTCGGCATCTGCCAAGAATTCGTCGGCCGCAAGCTGGGTCCGTACTTGCTCGATTGGTCGATTAGCCGCGTCTGGCAAGAACCGCGTCGGCGCTATTGGCTGCACACGTGCACGTTGGATCATCCAGCGGCGCTGCCGATGTACCAGCAGGCCGGCTTCGTGCCGTACGACGAACAGGTGGAGTGGGTGGACCCGGCGGTGTGACGACCCGCGCGGTTGATGCGACGCGGCGGCCTTACTGCCCGGGCGGCTTCGGCAGATTCAGCAAGCGGTTGAACTGCCGCTCGACCTGGTCGTTGAGCTCGTTCACGACGGCCCGGCCTGCCGCGTTGCGCAGGAACTGGCCGCTCATTTGCGCCAGGACCTGCGGATCGATGCGAGGACGGTCGAGCGTTCCGCCGATAGGCAAGCGGATCGTCTGATCCTTGATGGCCGAGCCGAGCCGATTGTTGCCGATCCACTTGGGCGGCACCGGCATCTCGGCCAGGATGGCCAGCGTGCGGTCGAGCGCCACGTAGCCGTGGGTGCGGACCGTGAAGTCAGAGAACACCAGTTCCAGGTTGCGGTGATAAATTTTGCCGCCGACCATCCGCAAGTCGACGCGCGATTCGCGATTGAGCCGCGCCGGCTCGGGACGGTTCAAGAGCACGGCCAACTCCTCGACCAAAGGCCCGGCGCCGATTTCGACGTCGTGAACGATTAATTGCCCTGCAATATCGGCCGTTTTCGGTTGACCAAGCGGGACCTCGAACTCGGCCATCTGGACCGAGAACTCGCCCTCGGCGCGCGTTACGCCGGCCAACACCGGCGCGGCAAATTGCAGCCAGTTGGTGCACATCTCGGGCGAGATTTGCACTCGCTCCAGAC
>CAYWTU010000879.1:0-2058 GCA_964461275.1 uncultured Pirellulales bacterium
GATGCCAAACAGCGGCTGCCCAAGCGGCTGACGAAGAAGCAAATCGAGGCTCAGCAGGCGGCTTTGGCCGCGGCCAAAGCCGCCAAGAAGAAGGCCGACGCGGAAAAGCTCGCGCAGGAGCAAGCCAAAGCGGCCAAAGCCGGCAAGGGGGCCAAGCCAGCCGCCAAGGAGGTCCCCAAGGCTGCCGACGTCAAACGGAAGCCCGAGGCCGAAAAGCCCGCGAAACCGCAGCCCGCCAAGGCCACTCCCCCCGCCAAGAAGCCGACGCTGCCGGCGGCGAAACCGGTTAAGGAAGCGAGGAAGAGCGCCGCTGCCGGGCTGGCGAAGAAGAAGCCTCGCTAGGCTTTGGGTGCTGCCCGCCTACTCGACGTTGACTCCGGTATTGCGCTGGGGCTGGCCGTCGGACTTATCGGACGCCGCTGTTTCCGGTTCTGCCGTTGGCAAGGCGTCGAGCGCCATGCCGATGTCTCCCTGGTCAGTAGCCGCTTGGGTTGCCTTGGAGTCGGCCGCCAGGGAGTATTCACTTGGGGTGCGCTCATGAAAGGGGCGGTCGTCGTTGAGCGGTTCGCGCCAACCGACGTGCCCCCAGACGTCCCGTCCTCCGCCCCAGAAGCTCCGCCACTCGGACCACCGTGTTCCTTTCACGGCTGCGCCATCGCCTAGTCGCGTAAAATATTCAAAGCCCTCGTAGATACAGCGGTCGCTCTTCCAGCGGACCGGGGCCGCGCTAGCCGCCGCTGCGGCCTTAGTGCTAGCCACCACCGCCGCTTCGGGGCCGCCAACGAAGATGCAATTCGTGGCCAGCGCGGATATCCGCGCAACCTCGGCGTCTGCGACACGGAACACGCCGGCGCCGGCATGCACCGTGGCGTGCTCAAGCTCCACGCGAACGGCCGCCTCGGAAGCCCCTTGCAACACGAGAAAGCGTTCCCCCAAGGCCAACCAGGCGTTTGTCATCCGCAAGACCACGCCCGCTTCTCGAATGCGGATAAAGTCGGCAGCGCCGCGGGCCCAAGAGTCGTCCCAGCGAATCTCGATCGAGGGCTCGCCATCGGCGCCGGCAGGCGCGTCGGCCATGGCGCCGGCCGGCGGACGAACTTCAACTAGCGCGGTGTTGAGGTGCCACAAAGTGCGGTGCGGCCCTTCGTTGACCATCGTCCAGGCGCAGTTCTGCACGTGCAGTGCATCGGCCCCCTCGGTCGCCAGCAGCGTCCAGTTTTCGCTAGGCGCGCCGTCGCGCGGCAGCGTCAACTGGCACCGCACATTTAGCAGGCTCAAACGGCCTCCCGCCAAGCGAATCATCTCCCTGGGCGAACCGACCGGGTCGGTCAGCCGAGGCGCGAAGGCGACTTCCGGCGCAAAACCCTCGCCGGCGCGGATCGTCAAATCTAGGTTGGAAAGCGTCATGGGCCGCTCTTCGCGGCGACCGTTGTACCGCAACTCGATAATGTCGCCGCTGTGCGCCGCGGCACACGCAGCCCACAGCGACGCGAAATGCCCCGGCCGGCTTTGATCGTCCACCACCAACACGCCCTCGACTGTGATGGGCGAATTGCCCTCGGCTGCGCTTCGACTGCCGGTCCGCTCGGGATCGGCTGGCTGCCCGTTTCCGCTGGCCGATGAAGCGCTCGCGCCGGTGACCACGGGTGAACGTGGGATGTCAGCGAAAGTTGCCGAGGCCGCCGTGCGCCCCGGTTCGAGCGAAGCTGATTCGTGCTCCAGGTGCAGCGCGGCGCCGGCCTGGCCTTGTTCGGTCACGATTGCGGCTGAAGTGGTCTGACGGCTCGAGGAGTTCGTCGCCGGGCGGTCGACGGGCGATTGGCCTGTGTTGTCTGGACGCGGCAATGTCTCTGTGGGCGCCGCCGGTTCGCTGGGCGTTGCGGTTGGATTGGTTGACTCGGCTGCTGGCGGGCCGCCGCTCTGGCCAGATGCCGTGTCTTGCCGTTCGTCGTGCGCCTGGCGCGGCGCATCGTTCGGCGATCCGGCCCTGCGTTCGGCGTTGGCCCGCGGCGGGTTTTCAAGGCCCTCGGCACCGGCCTCGGCAATCGTCGCAACGGC
>CAYWTU010000880.1:0-2053 GCA_964461275.1 uncultured Pirellulales bacterium
GTAAGCACAATGGCGAGCGTCTCGACTGACAAGAACGGCAACCGGCGGATTATGTTCGTCGGCAAGGATCGGAAGCGGAAGACCGTCTATCTCGGCGGCGTGCCGATGACGACGGCGCGGAATATCTGCCACCGTGTCGAGAGTCTCAATGCGGCGGACATTCACGGCGACTCGCTGGACAATGCCACGGCCGAGTGGCTGGCGACCAAGTGTGACGGCATACTGCGCGACAAGCTGGCGGCCGTGGGGTTGGCAACGAGGCGGGACCGGGCCACGCTGGGGCCGTTCCTGGCAAACTACATCAGCAAGCGAACCGACGTTAAGCCGGCCACATTAACCAACTGGCGGCATACGGAACGGAGCCTGATTGCCTATTTCAAGGCTGACCGGATGCTGGCTAATATCACAGCCGGCGATGCTGCGGACTGGGAGCGCTGGCTGCTGACCGGCGCGGCCCGTGAGAACCGATACGGCGAAACGGAGGCCACCGAGGGGCTGGCCAAGAACACGGCCCGGAAACGGGTGAGCAACGCCAAACAGTTCTTTGCTGATGCAGTGAGCCGCGACCTGATTCGCAAGAATCCGTTTGCGGACCTGAGCGGCAGTGTAGGGGGCAACCGCGAGCGCGATTACTTCGTGACGCGAGACGAAGCGACCAAGGTACTCGACGCCTGCCCCGATGCCCAATGGCGGCTCTTGTTCGCGTTGTCCAGGTTCGGCGGGCTGCGCTGCCCATCAGAGCACCTGGCGCTCACGTGGGCGGACGTGGACCTACCCGGCGGCCGGCTGACGGTCCATTCTCCCAAAACAGAGCATCATGCCGGCGGCGCGTTGCGCGTCATTCCCATATTCCCGGAACTACGGCCGTACCTGGAGGATGCCTATGCGATGCTGCCGGAAGGCGTCCAAGGTTCCCAGCACGTCATTACACGTTATCGCGACGTGAATGCGAATCTGCGGACGCAACTGGAGAGAATCATCAAGCGGGCCGGCCTGACGCCCTGGCCGAAGCTGTTTCACAATCTGAGAGCGACCAGAGAAACGGAACTGGCCGAACAATTTCCGATGCACGTGGTCTGCAAGTGGATCGGCAACAGCGCCGCCGTGGCTGCGAAACACTATCTGCAAACGACCGACGAACACTTTGCGTTGGCAACGCAGAATCCGACGCAGCCGGCGGCGATAGTGACCGCTACTGAGAGCCAAGCCGAACCGACAAAGAGTGAAAATGCCGCTCCATATCGCTCGGTAGCTATACTGAACACTCGTTTAGTGGGCGATACAAGACTCGAACTTGTGACCCCTACCTTGTCGAGGTAGTGCTCTAACCAACTGAGCTAATCGCCCTTGGGTCGCTTTTACCACGGCGGAGCCGTGGCGGCTTCTCACTTACTCGCTCCCGAAGGGGAGTGGATACTCCCCTCGCTGGCGCGTCGGGCTATTTATTGTGCCGGCAGCGAACCATTCTAGTGGCTCGGCGGTCCTTTGAAAATGGTGGCGGATTTTGGGCGAGGGACAGCACCGCGGGCAGGTACCGCCGCGAAGCGGATGCGGCCCGGCGGCTCTCCAGATCATTCGGCTGGGCTATGTCACTTTTGCCGTGAACCCTATACTTGCCGGCGCTCGACTATTCCCCAAAATATTACCTTCACTGCACTCCAAGGGAACAGTCCCATTTTTGCTTAGACAAAAATTGGGACAGTCCCCGACCATCCTATGCTCACTATCACGCTTCCCGACGGCAGTTCGCGGCAATATAAGGACCAGGCTACCCCCTATCAGGTCGCGGCCGATATTGGGCCAGGGTTGGCCAAGGCGGCCATCGCGGCCGAAATCGACGGCCGCGTCGTGGGGCTCGATACCCTGCTGTCGCGAGAAGGGACCGTGGGGCTGAAGCTCCTGACCAAGAAAGACGCCGCCGCCCTGGGCGTGATGCGGCACAGTGCGGCCCACGTCATGGCCCGGGCCGTGATGCGGCTGTTCGACAACGTGCAGCTAGCATTCGGACCGACCATCGACAACGGGTTTTACTACGACTTCGAACTGCCTCAGC
>CAYWTU010000881.1:0-2051 GCA_964461275.1 uncultured Pirellulales bacterium
CGGCGCGTCGAACTGGGAACGCTACCGGTGCCTTCCGACTGTGACGTCGTGACGTTTCTTTTGTCGGACGGGCGGCAGTCAACCAAGCCGAAGCCCCCGACGATCCGCTCGCTTCAGCAACTCTGTGACGCCTACTTCGCGGCACTGCCGAGCGGCACTGCCGAGCGGCAGTGTCGAGCAGTCGACGCTCGCCGGCATGCAAATTCACGTCCGACATTTGGTGCGTATCTTCGGCGCGAACTTTTCGGTGCAGACGTTAGAACTGGAGGACTTGCAGCACTACGTGGAACGCCGCGCGGCGGATCGGGGACTGCGCGGCCGGAGTGTAACCGGAACGACGATCAAGAAAGACCGTAATTGTTTAGCGTACGGGGTGTACCTCTTACGATCTTGATTACGGAGGAATCAGTTGCGGAGACCAACCGCACAGGATGCGGCTCAGGAATTCGAGCGGGCAGACGCCTTGTTGGAAGCAGGTCGCGATCACGCTCATCAAGATCGCTTGGTCGATCCGGCCCGCTTCGTCCCGGTTGCCGCCCCACACTTTCCGGTTCGTCACCCCCAGCCGCAATGCCTGTTCCCCGCGCCAGTTCGTGGCGTCCAAGCCCGGCTCCAGCAAAAACCAAAACCATTGCCAGAGATGCTTCCGCAGGTGCTGAGCCAGCGTTTCGTTCGCCGCGTTTTGTTTCGGCCGCTCTGTCAACGTCTCCAGTCGCCCGGCCAAGGCCAACGCCGCTACCGCCAAATCGTTCGCCGTTCGCCGCCCCGCTTCGTATTCGTTCCGCTCCCGCAACGCGGTCTCCAGAATTTCGATCACCTGTCGCGGGAATTGCACCGCTCCGCCCAGGGCCGTGTCCAGCATCTCGCGGGCACGCCGCAGCACGTGCCGCACGCACTGCTGGTGTTGGGCCTGACGAAAGCGGTCGTAGGGCGACCAGCCGTCGTGCACCATCGTGCCCGCGTAGTCCCAGCCCAGCACGCCCGCCGCCGTCGCCGCCCCGCGGTCGTCGGCGATGGCGAAGCAGGTCGCCTGCTCGCCGACCAGCGCGTGCAACCACGCCTTCCGGCCGCCCACCTTCCAGCCCGTTTCGTCCAGCACCACCCAGGGCGAACCCCGCACCGCGGCTTGAATTTGCTCGTACACCGGCCGGCACCGCCGCCCGACGCGCCGCACCACCTGGGCCGCTCCGCCCCGCGTCAGCGCGATGCCGAAGAGTTCGCGGAAGGTCCGCTCGATCTTGCCGTACGACAGGCCGGCGTGCTTGTTGAGGAAGGCCACGGCCGCCTGGGCGTTGGGGCCCAGTTGCGAGCCGGCCGCCCCGAGAGCGTCCGAGGTTTGCAGCGGATGCCGACCTTGCAGACGCCGCCCGCAACCGGAGCACGCGCCGACATGCACGTTGAATTGGCGATAAATCGGCCGGCAGGGAATTTCCACCTGGAATTGCGGCACGACTTTCTCTTCCTCGACCGCCGCGCCGCAATGCGGACACTTGTCGGGCAGCGGGGCCTCATACGATTCGTCGATTTGCTCGGGCGAGGGCGGCTGACGATGGCCTTTGTGGCCATAGTGAGCCCCGGCTTTCCGGCCGCGTTTCTGCGGGTGTGCCTTGGGCGGTCCTTTGGAGAAAGGCGCGGCTTGCCGTTTCGCTTGCCGCTGCGCCTGTTCGAGTGCCACCTGCAACTCGTCCACGCGCCGCTGCAACGCCGCCACTTGTGCCTCAAGCGATGCCTTGTCGCCGCGCAGGGCGTGATTTTCAGTCCGCAACCTGCGCAGGGTGGCCTTGAGCTTCCGATTCTCGGCCTGCAGCTTCCGAAGTTCGACCAGGCGAGTTGGCTTTCCGAGACGCGATGGGTAGGACAAGGACTTCATGTCAGCGCCTCCTTGCCGAGCCCAAATGGCTCGTCCTTCACTACAATTCTATCCCTCTGCGGAAGGGATGGAAGGCGCTAAACAATTACGTAGCAGTGCGCGCATCCCGCGGCGATCTTCTGAGTCAGCGCCCCATGTCCCAATGAAGAGGGAATTGAAACAGGCGCGCAACAAGGTAGTA
>CAYWTU010000882.1:0-2050 GCA_964461275.1 uncultured Pirellulales bacterium
CGTCCCCTTCGTTGTCCGTCACACGGACGCGGACGTTGTAGCTGCCGCCGAGTTGGACTCCCAGCGCCGTTAGCTGCGACCAGCTCAGCGTCGGATTAACGCCCGTCGCGTCGGTGAACGTGCCATCGCCATTGACGTCCCAGGAGTAGGAAACAATGCTCGCCCCGGCGACGGGAGTATACGAAGCGCTGGCGTTGAATGTGACGGAATTGCCGGGAAGAATCGTCTGGGACGCTCCCGCGTGGGCTACGGGTGGTACCGTTCCGGCGCGCCAAAGTTCCATTCCGTGCAAGCCATCGTTGGCGGGAAAGAAAAGCGTCCCGTTCACGTTCGTAAGCGCGTAGGGTGATGAACTGGCGGAGCCCGGCCAAATGTCCGCGAGTCGGGTGGTGTTGGAACTCGCGCCGCCGCTGGACCATAGTTCCCAACCGCCGCTGTCGGCCGCCGTGAAAAACGCCTGACCGCGAAACTCGACGACGCCGCTCGTGTTGGGGTTCGAGGTGAGCTTAGTGAACCCTCCAGTGGCAGATGAACGCTTATACAAGCCAACCGCCCGATTCGGACCACTTCCGTCCGCGGCGAAGTACAACGCCCCTCCCACGTTGGTTAGCCAGGATGGATACGTTCCGTAAATGTGCAATCGCTGTGGGATACCATAGGCCCGCCCGCCGGGGGTCAAATCATGCATTCCGGGGACGCCTCCGGGGCTGAGTTGCCATAGCTCGCGGTCACCGAAAAAGGATCCTCCGATTCTACTGGCACTGAAATACAGTGTTCCGCTGACGTTCGTCAGGGAGCCGGGAGACGAACTGTAGACGCCGGAAGAGGCCGTGTCGATGAGTTTGGTTCCGGAACTGGTGCCGTCGCTCGTCCAGAGTTCATTACCTTGAGTGGCTGTGTTCGCCGTAAAGTAAAGCTTGCCGCCAACATCGGTCATTTGACTAATTTGCGATGACGCCGCGCCGGGGTTGATGTCCTTAACGAGCACTGTCCCGGACGATGTTCCATCTGACTTCCACAGCTCAAAACCGTGCGTGCCGTCGTTGGCCGACAGATACAAAGTGCCTGCAATGTTGGCGACACGGGATATGTCCAGAGCCGCCACAAACGAAGTGCCGGCGCTTGTGCCATCGGTCCTCCACAGGCCGGCGCCCAGCGCCGAGTCGTTCCCTCCGAAGTATAGAATTCCGCCGACGTTCGCGGCCGGAAGGCCGCTAGAAAAGCCGGGACTGTGATTCGTTAGCCGAACGGTGCCGGAGCTCGTGCCATCGCTTCGCCACAGTTCAAAGCCGTTCACGCCGTCGCTGGCGGTGAAAAACAAGATTCCATTGGCTTGAACGAAGCCATTCGCGCTTGAACCGAGCAGTCCAGGGTGAATGTCGCGAACAAGCTGCGTTCCGGCGCTCGAACCGTCGCTCGTCCACAACTCAACACCGGCGCCGTCGCCGTTGCTTAGGTAGAAGAGTCTTCCCGCAACGTTGGTCAGATTCGAGAACGAGGCGGGCAGCGTTCCCTGGCGAATGACTCCGAGCATCTGCGTTCCGGCATAAGTCCCGTCGCTCACCCAGGGTTCAACGCCGGTCAGGCCGTCGTTGGCCGCAAACCAAAGTCTTCCGGCCGATTGAAACAGGAAACCAGGGTAGAAGCTGTTGTCCGCAGATCCCCTGACGAGCACGGTGCCGGCGCTAGTGCCGTCGGTCTTCCAGAGTCCTCTCGTGCCAGCGACATTGGTGACACTAAAGTACGTCTGCCCCGCTAAGTTCACAAAAACCAAGGGACTGGAACTGCCGCTGCCTGGAGCAAGGTCCGCCACAAGCCTGGTTCCGGAACTGGACCCGTCACTGGTCCAGAGTTCCAGGCCCGCGGCGCCGTCGTTAGCCGCAAAGTATAGGGCCCCGTTGACGCTGCGCAGGTAACGAACTTGCGAGCTCAACAATCCGACCTGAATGTCTTTTACCAGAACGGTGCCGGCGCTCGTGCCGTCGCTTCGCCAGAGCTCTTCGCCATGGACGCCGTCATCGACCAAAAAGAATAACGCGCCTGCATGCTC
>CAYWTU010000883.1:0-2043 GCA_964461275.1 uncultured Pirellulales bacterium
CATGGAACCTCGCTTATTTCCTCAATAGCTAAATAAAAGCGATGCCCGGCCGCTCCGCGAGGCGCGGCCGGCATCGCAAAAAATTTAGGTGGTGGGAACTTCAGTTATGTCGAGCAGAGACCCTAATCCGATCTCCTGCAGAAAACCCTTGACGAGTTGCTCCACGCAGGGGAACAACATCGCCTTGATCGCTGAATTGCAGAGATCAAAAGGAACGAAATAGTTTCGTGCTTCGATCTCCAGATCGTCCTGACCCCGGCGAAACAGGTCGTATTCAGCGGAATCCCAGACAGCCACGCCGATGCCGCCGGGAATTATCACAGCCGCCTGGTGAACTTGGCCTGAACCAGCTTCGGTGCCCGCCGGGTAAGCGTTCGTGTGGAGAATGTCGCCCAGAATAACATGGCCGTTCCCTAACCCCAGATTGGCCAGCTGAGTGAGCGCGTCGTTGAGCGGCGGAACCTGCGCCTCCGCCAGTTCAAGCTGTCGCCGGTACATCACGTTCGCCTGCTGGACTCGGTCAATTACGTCCGACAGTTTTTCGGTCATTGATATTTCCTCAATGGTTGTCGTAGAACAGGGTACATCAAGTAATTGTTTGGCCACGATGTCGTCAGGCACTTGCAGCCGATGGGGCATCGTCGGCCATCGGGCTTACCGTAGCTGCTCTGGCCTCCTTCGCTTTTAGGTCGGCAAAGAGGCGGCGTCCCAAATCTTCGGAGCTGAAAAACAAATCCCACGCCTGGCCCAGGGCCCGGCGACGCAGCACCTGAATCTTGCAAAGTCCGCTTGCGAAGAGTGGCTCCGCCGGGTTCCGCGCCGCTTTGAGCAGATCCTCGTCGGTCGTCGCCTCCGCTACGGCCGGTGTCAACTTGGCCCGCAGCCGCGGCAGCGCCGCCGTCCACGCCGAAACCGGATCACTCGGCGAGACCAAGCCATCCATAATTTCCTCATCCGTGAACTGACCGGAATTTTCACCCAGCAACTCACGCATTCGTGCGACCATCGCGTCCACAACTTGCCCGGGAATTTGCTGGCAGAAATCTTTCTCGGTATCGACGCCGAACTCCGTCAAAACCGCCGGCGCGGGGTTCGGCGATTGAAATGGCGTTACCTCCCTCGCCGGATTCCACGTGTAGTCGCCCACGAGTTCCGAAAAATCCTCGAACACTCGCAACGACGAACGGACCTGTGAACACAACTCCGCGTCAAGCAACGCCATGCCCGTGTCGTTTCCCAGATCATGCGGGAGAGTGAACTGCCGCTCCCAGACGTCGTGCAAGAGTCGCTCCAGCAACAAGTCGCCGTTGCAGCCGAGCCGGTCAACGCGAACGCCGATTTGTCGTGCGGCCAATCGCCTGAGTGCCGGCGAGTCCTCGAACTGCGGCAACTGGTTCGGCGCGAACCCTAGCACGATCTTCGGAAACTTTGGGATGTAGGGCAGATTCAACTTGCCCAGCCGCTTCGTGCATGCGCCGTCCATCCGCAGTAATAGCTCGGCCAATGTGGGATTGCGCAGCGGATCCAGTTGCCGGCCGCGCGCACCGGTACGTAAGCTATTCGCTCCGTCAAAGTAGAAGCAGTCTCCACCATGCACACCATAGGAGCCGGTGCCGTCCAATTGAAAATCCATCTTGTAGCTGCGGAACGGCATCCGCTTTCGACCGTGGTCGTCGGTGTTTTCGTACGACAACGCGATCAGCGGTGCGACACCTGCGAGGCGGAACCGCTTTCCAAGAAATGAGCCGGACCGATCTCCTGGCCGGAACGTGATCGCATAGACGGATTGGAGATCGTAATGATGATCCGTCGAGCGGTGGACAATCTGCCCAAAATGACGGTGACGGAGTTTCTCGGCCGTTTTAGTCCGTGCTTCTCCTTGTAAACAATCGAGTGACATTTTTAGGCCTCTGTAAAATTAAGGAGCAGTATGCGAAGTACCGGCGGCGTTCGCCGCCCGACGGTCGGGCATTTCCTCCGGTCGGAGAAATCGAACCCTACCCTGATGTTGCCATTCCGCCTCGTTGACAACGAGTTGTTCGC
>CAYWTU010000884.1:0-2042 GCA_964461275.1 uncultured Pirellulales bacterium
CAAGACCCAACGCAAGGTTCGCCGCAATGTGTCGGTGGGCATCGCCCATATCAAGGCGACGTTCAACAACACCACGGTGACCATCACCGACAACAAGGGCGACGCCCTGTGTTGGGCCAGCGCCGGCACCAGTGGCTTCAAGGGAAGCCGCAAGAGCACTCCGTTCGCCGGTCAGTGCGCCGCTCAACAGGCCGCGGAAAAGGCCGCCAAATTCGGCGTGAAGGAATTGGAAGTGCGGGTCAAGGGGCCGGGCAGCGGCCGCGAGAGCGCCATTACCGCCCTCGAATCGGCCGGCATGAACATCAAGAGCATCGAGGACGTCACGCCGCTGCCCCACAACGGTTGCCGCCCTCCGAAGAAACGTCGCGTGTAGCCGCGTCCTGCTGTCGCGTCCTGCGCCAGCCGCAATAACGGCTTTCGCCAGCCGCTTGGTTCGCCTATCACAACTGCCTCCTAAATATTGAGACTTTTTCAGATGGCTCGTCACACAGGACCCGTTTGCCGGTTTTGTCGCCGCGAAGGGATGAAGCTCTTTCTCAAGGGCTCGCGCTGCGACACGCCCAAATGCGCCATCGAGCGCCGCGATCAGCCGCCGGGGATGAACGTCGCCCGCCGTGGCAAGCTGACCGAGTACGGCCAGCACTTGCGCGAGAAGCAGAAGGTCAAACATTACTACGGCGTGCTCGAACGGCAGTTTCGCCGCTACTTCGCCGAGGCGGCCCGCAGCCGCGGCAACACGGGCGACGCGCTCATGAGCCTATTGGAGCGGCGGCTGGACAACGTGGTGCATCGCTTGGGATGGGGTCAGAGCCGCGCTCAGGCCCGCCAGTTGGTGGCCCATGGCCATGTGACGGTGAACGGTCGCCGCGTCGATTTGCCCAGCTATCTGACCCGACCGGGCGACGTGATTCGGGTGAAGAATCGGGGCAAGAGCATCGACGCGGTGCAGGCCAATTTGTCCGAGTCGAATCGACAGGTACCCGATTTCCTGTCCCGTATCGAAGGCGACCTGCCCGAAGGGCGCGTCACCCGGCTGCCCGAAGCAGGCGACGTTTCGATCCCGGTGCAGGTGCAACTGATTATCGAATTGTGCTCAAAGTAGCCGTGGCTGCTGCGCGGTCGGCGTCGCCTTTCGCGCCGCCGCCAAAACCAACTCGGACAGACCGAACACCAATCGACCGGACAACGAACCACCCCCCGGCCCGCCCGCGGCTATCGGTCGCGCGGCGAGCCGCCTTATGAGCCGCCTGCTCCCGCAGTTCGGCAGAAACCCCTAACCCTTGTCAAGCGAATCTCCGGCGTCGAACCATACGCCTTCGCCGTCGCGACTCGCTTGCAGAATTAAACAACCACGGAGGCGGTTATGCGTATTCGATGGCGCGGACTTGAGCTTCCCAGTGCCCTGCAGTGTGACGCCAAGACGCTGACGCCGTATTACGGCAAGTTTGTGGCCGAGCCGTTCGAACGCGGCTTTGGCACCACCATCGGCAATTCGTTGCGTCGCATCCTGCTGTCCAGCCTGGAAGGCAGCGCGATTACTCAGGTCCGCATTCACGGCGCCCAGCATGAGTTCACCACCTTGCCCGGCGTGGTTGAAGACGTCACCGACTTGATTCTCAACGTCAAGTCATTGGTCGTCAAAAACCACAGCGACAGCACCAAGGTCATTAGCATCGACAAAGGCGTCAAGGGCGTCGTCACCGGCGCCGACGTGCAGACCGACGAGTCGGTCACCGTGATCAACAAGCAACACGTCATCGCCACGCTTACCGCCGAGGCGCCTTTCAAGGTGGAGATGGTCGTGGAAAACGGCCGGGGCTACGTGCCGGCTCAGGAACACAGCCCCAACATCCAAGAGATCGGCATTATTCCGATCGACGCCGCATTCAGCCCCGTGACCCGCGTGCGTTATGAAATCGAGGAGACCCGCGTCGGCCAGAAGACGAACTACGACAAGCTGACGATGGAAATCTGGACCAACGGCACCGTCAGCCCCGAAATGGCGCTGGTCGAGGCCTCGAAAATCCTCCGCAAACATCTCA
>CAYWTU010000885.1:0-2032 GCA_964461275.1 uncultured Pirellulales bacterium
CCAAGAGGGTCAAGCACCGAAAAAGCCAAAGAGGACGTATAAAAGGTAACGCCACCCGCGGCAATCGCGTGGTGTTCGGCGACTACGGCTTGCAAACGCTGCAAGCCGGCTGGTTGCCGGCCGCCACCATTGAAGCGGGCCGTGTCGCCGCGGCGCAGTTTCTGCGCAACGAGGGCCGGCTGTACATCCGCGTCTTCCCCCACAAGCCGATCACCAGCATCCCGCTCGAAACCCGCATGGGCAAGGGCAAGGGTGAGCCCGAGTATTGGGCGGCGGTGGTCCGGCCGGGGAACGTGTTGTTCGAACTTAGCGGTGTGTCGGAAGACGCGGCGCGAATTTGCATGGCCCGTTTGGCGCACAAGATGCCATTGCGGGTGCGGTTCATCAAACGCCGCATGGCGTAGCGGGTTGAACCTGGCGGGAGGGGCCGTCCGGCTCCGACTCGTCGACGGTGGACGGTCAGCGGAAGACGGTTAGGCGGAAAAGACGGTTAGGCGGAAGACGTTTAGACAAGCGAACAGTTACAAGCGACAAGCTGTAAGCGGACGGTGTGGCAATGGCGACTAAAGCGCATGAGTTGCGGGAAATGAGCGATGAGCAATTGGGGCTGACGCTCAAGGACACGACGGAACATCTGTTCCGGCTGCGGATCCAGGCCCAGACTGAGCGTCTGGACGCCCCCAGCGAGCTGCGCAAACATCGCCGGCTGATCGCCCGGATCAAAACGATTCAAAACCAGCGAACCCAGCAGAAGCAGGGTTAACACATACAGGGTTAACTGGCGAGGCGCTTGGCGCCCCGCTGGCCACCAGCAAACCACAGCCATCCTTTTTCAGACGCGAGCGAGAGCAATGCCCCGGCGAACGGCAGTTGGCATAGTGACCGGCGACAAGCTGCAGAAAACGCGGCGCGTGGAAATCGCGCGACCCGTGCGGCACGCCAAATACGGCAAAATCTTGCGGCGGCGCACGGTCTGCACGGTGCATGACGAAGCGAATCAGTCCGGCCTGGGAGACACCGTGGAAATCATCGAGTGTCCTCCCCGCAGCAAGGCCAAGCGCTGGGAGTTGATCCGCGTCGTGGCCAAGAGCCAGGCGGTGGATATCGCGGCCATGCGGGCCGCCCAGGAATTGGACAAAGCCAAAGAGGCGGAAGCCGCCAAGGACGCGGCGAAGGCCAAGGCCAGTTCCTAGCAAGCCCATTTCCAAGCATCCAGCCGTCCGAATCACCCAAACCAACGCGAATCGTCAGGTCAGAAAGTTGAGCCCGTCATGATTCAGATGCAAACCCGCTTGACCGTCGCCGACAATACCGGCGCCAAGGAGGTCCAGTGCATCAAAGTGCTGGGGGGCAGCCGGCGCCGCTACGCCCACCTGGGCGATATCGTGGTTTGCGCCGTCAAAAACGTGATTCCCGGCAGCGACATCAAGAAGGGGTCGGTGGTCAAGGGGGTGATCGTCCGGTGCTCCAAACCGACCCGTCGCGCGGACGGCAGTTATGTGCGGTTCGACAACAACGCGGTGGTGGTCATCGACAACGACAAAAACCCGCGCGGGACGCGCATTTTCGGCGCGGTCGCCCGGGAACTGCGGGACCGGAATTTCATGAAAATCGTCAGCCTGGCCAATGAGGTGGTGTGATGCACATTCGCGCCGATGACACGGTGGAAGTAACGACCGGCGACGACGCGGGCACGCGAGCCAAGGTGCTCCGCGTCGATCACAAAAAAGGCAAGCTGATCGTCGAAGGGGTCAACCGGGTGTACAAGCACGTCCGCCGCAGCCAGCGCAACCCGCAAGGCGGCCGGCTCTCCAAGGAGATGCCGATCGACCTTTCCAATGTGAAGTTGGTGTGCGGCAGTTGCAGCGCAGCGGTACGAACCGGGGCCCGGATCGCCAAGGACGGCAGCAAGGAGCGATTTTGCAAGAAATGCGGCGCCGGCAACGGCGTCATTGCCCCGCCCAAGAAAAAGGCCGCCGCAGCCAAGTGAAACTAGGCCCATGAGACCTCGCCCAACGGTCCGCCGGCGCGC
>CAYWTU010000886.1:0-2031 GCA_964461275.1 uncultured Pirellulales bacterium
TTGTTGGCTTGCCGCCGGTTACGTCTATCTTCCGGCGGCGCGGGATCAAACCGGGCGGCAGACGCGTCTATAATAGTGGGACGTGGGGTAGGATTGACCAAGGCTCGAGGCCTTCCCCGCTAACTTTGCGATGGGATGACGTTGACAAATGGCCATTGGCGCCGCACCTCCGCCTGCACCAGCCTCTCGCCCGCCCGTCGAGGAAGAGCGCCTGGAGCATTTTATTGCCGAACGGATTGGGCAGACCCGCAATGAGGTGCGGCTGGTAGAGGTGTTTGCCGGCCTGTTGACTTGGCTGTGCGGCTCGCTGGGCTATCTGTTGGCGGTGGTGGTCTGCGACCACTGGTTGGTGGCCGGCGGGTTGGGATTCTGGCCGCGTATGTCGGCTTTGGCGGCGCTGTTGATCGTCAGCGGGCTGTACGGCTACCGGCGCATCGCCCCTTGGATGTCGCGGCGAATCAATCCGGTGTACGCGGCTCAGGCGATCGAGCGGAACCGCCCGGGCTTGAAGAATAGCCTGATCAATTTTCTCCTCCTCCGCCCCGAGCGCTCATCGCTTCCTTCGGGCGTCTATCAGGCGCTGGAGCAGCGGGCCGCGTCCGATCTGTCGCACGTACCCAGCGAAGGAATGGTCGACCGCTCGCATCTCGTGCGGATTAGTTACACGCTGCTGGCCGTGGTGGTGGTGTGCTGTTTGTACAAATTGCTCTCGCCGAAGGATCCGCTTGCCAGCGTGGCCCGGCTGCTCGTCCCTTGGTCGGGTTGGACGGCGCCGACCCGCGTCAGCATTGCCGACATTGAGCCGGGCGACACGCAGGCGTTTCACGATGATTTCGTCGAAGTCTCAGCCGTGGTCCGCGGCGTGCGGTCAGGCGAGCCGGTGACGCTGTATTACAGCACCGAGGACGGCCAAACCGTCGATCAGGCGCTCGAGATGACGCTGCCCGAGGGGAGCTATCGTCATCGGGCGTCGTTGCCGGGTGGGGCCAGGGGATTGCAGCAATCGGTCAGTTACTACTTGGTGGCGGGCGACGCTCGGTCGAGCGTTCATCGAGTGCACGTCGAATCGGCGCCGGCCATTCTGGTGCAACAGGTCGATTACGACTATCCGACGTACACCGGTCTGGCCGACCGCAACGTACAAAAGCAAGGCGACCTGCGGGCGATTCAAGGGACGCACGTCACGCTGACCGCGGCAGCCAATCGCGATGTTGCCAAGGCCGAACTCGATTTCGAGTGCGACGGCACGGCCGATTTGAAACTCAAAGTAGAAGGACGCCGGGCGGTCGTCAGTTTTACTCTCAACCTGAACCAGGACCGCAAACCGGAGCATACCAGCTATCAACTGAGGTTCACCGACCCAGACGGCAAACAGAACCCCGAACCGATTCGCCATCGCGTTGAGGTCTTGGCCGACGAATCGCCTGAAGTCGAAATTGTACAGCCGACCGAAGGGGACAAAGAACTGGCGGCCAACGGCGTGGAGCTGATTGCGGTTCGGGCGCGAGACCCGGACTTCGCCCTGCGGAATGTAACGCTGCTGGCCCAACGCCGCGGCGAGGCGTTGCTCGAAGAGCAACTGCTCAGTTCGCCCCACACGGGCGAGTTTCGCGGGACGCTGCTGTTCGACGCCGCCCGTCTGCGATTGAAGCCGGGCGATGAAATCGAATACTGGGCCGAGGCCCGCGATTCGCGGCAGCCGACGGCCGGCAAAACGGAAACGAGTAGGAACAAGCTCCACATCGTGGCCGAGACAACGCCTCAAGAGCGGCAAATGCAGCGGGCCCTAGCCGAAGAAGAGCAGCAGCGGCAGCAACAGGAACGCGACGCCGACGGCGCCTTGCCCGGCGACGGCGAAACGCCCGAACCCGAAGCCGCGGTCGCCCGTCGTTCGCCAAACGCCGGAGATGAAACAGACGCCGGGGATGAAACAGACGCGAGCGATCACACAGGCGCCAGCGATGAAGCGCCGCAACCCGGCGACCGGCAGCAGCAGCCCTCTCCAACGCAGGAACCGGACCAATCGCCATC
>CAYWTU010000887.1:0-2028 GCA_964461275.1 uncultured Pirellulales bacterium
CAAAGTGCGTGCAGGTGAGTCACCCGTGCGACTCGTGGACTCAAGCGAACCATTGTCGTCATACAGCGACTCGATCTCGTACAAAGCCAAGCCATCGCGCGTGGCAACCTCGTCGAACAATTCGTCACGGACGTTGTACTGGTAGCTGACTTCGTCCACGTGCCCACCCTGCGTGCGGGTCTGCTTCAGGCGATTGCCCACTAGGTCGTACTCGTAGTCGATTGCGTAGTCGAGCGAGTTGTCGGAGTCGTCGCGCTCCTCGTGCGTCAGCCGCCCGACGTCGTCAAACACGTAGTCTATCGCGGCCGTGGTCAGCGACCCACTGGGATGCCGGGCCGTCTCCTCCACATGCTCAATCTGCCCGCTCGCGTTGCGGCCATACACGTAGCTCGACAAAACTGGATTATCCGCCAACGTCGCCGGTGTGCTGTCGGGCCCCAAATGCCGAATGCTTTCGAGCCGCTCCATCCGGTCGTAGTCGTAATCGGTCACGACGCCGCCGGCGCGGGTCACCGTGTCGAGATTGCCGGCCGCGTCGTAGGCGTAGGTCGTCACGTCGGGCGTGGCCAGTGCGGCGCCGTTCTGGGCGACGACCGTCACGTGCCAGAGCCGGCCGAACAAATCGTAGTCGTAGCGCAGGTCGCTGGTGGCGTCGAGCGGATCGACCGTCGCCAGATTGGCCGTCCAAGTACGCGTGAGTTGCCCTGTCACCTGATCGTACTCGTAGCCGAGCGTTCCCTCGGGCGCAGCGACTTGGGTAACGCGGCCCTCGACATCGTAGGCATAGGTCGTGTGCCGCGTGACGACGCCAGCGGTGATTTCTTCGACGCGCGCAACGCGCCCCAGCGCCTCGTAGCCGCGCACGACGCGCAGGGGCGCGTCTGCATCGGGCAAGCCGCCCGTCGGCACGCTCGCGCCGGCCGGGTAATAGTCTTGCTCGAGCAGGCGGCCGAACGAATCGTAAACCGAGCGCGTCACTTGGCCCGCGAAGTCGGTGTGGGTCGCCTCTTGGCCGAAGGCGTCGTAGGTCCACGCTTCGTGCGGCTGGGCCTGCAAAAACGCCAGGTCGATCGTCGCCCCCGGCGGCGGCAGGAAGGCCATCGTCTTGAGCACCCGCCGGCCGAGATCGTCGTAGGCCAGGTAGGTCCGCCGCCCCTTGGCGTCTTCGATCGACTCCAGTTCGCCCAGCGCGCTGGTCTGGTAGGTGTACGCGGGCCGAGCCGGGGTGTTGGCTGGCTGGGCTTCGGGATCGGGGACCGGCGGCAACGTCACGCCCGAGAGATTGCCGAGCGGATCGTAGTGCGAGTCGGTCACCCGGCCGCCCAGGTCGCGCTGGGAGATTTGTTGACCGCCGTCATTGAGCGTGGTTTCGGTATACGGATCGGCCGAGGTAAACAGGCCATCGCCATTCAGGTCGAACGTGGTCCGCGTCTGACGTCCCTGGGCGTCGTAGCCGCTGAACGTTTTGTGGCCGAGCGGATTGGTGACGACGGTCGGCAGGCCCGTGATGGGGTCGTAGTCGGTGGTGGTGGAGCGTACTATTCATCGCTCGTTTGGCTCTTTGTCATGGTGGCTCTCGTTGTCGGCTCCCTCGCTTGGCGTGCTGTGGGTTCCTCGGAAGTGATCTTCCGGAGAAACATCTGACTCCGTGATATAAACAACACAGCGCGAGTATATAAATCCTGACAATACAACAACTACTGGGACTGAGAGTGGCAAACACATCATGAACCAATTCAATCTGTCGAATGGCCATATACAATATACGTCGATGTATACCCGTGTCCATATTACGGCGCATGAATACAATAGCCATCCCGTGACCAACATGCATCGCGTTGCGAGACCACTCGTAAGTCCAGCACCTGCGGGCACTTCATGCCGTTGAGCGGCCTCGACACGCATACCACGGAGTCGTTTATTTATTGCGGCAACTACAAGCAACAACACAAGGCCAACTGTGGATGATGCCCAAGACATTGCTGCTAACCACTCTCCAATCATCACAGATACAAAATCAATGATCGC
>CAYWTU010000888.1:0-2012 GCA_964461275.1 uncultured Pirellulales bacterium
GTGGTGAGCAGCGTGAGCCAGGTGTCGGCCTCTTTTTCGGCGGTCACGCTGCCGGCGGCACGGATGCCAATGGCCATCATCGCCAGCCACCCCAACACGGCCGCCGCCCCCAGCAGGATGGCCGAAATCGTCTTCCATTCGCGCCGCCAGGACAGCTCAATTAGTTGATCCGACATCAGCACCAGCGGCGCCGCCAACAGCGTGCATTGCAAGACCAACGAAACCACACCCAACCTGTCGCCGGGCCGATCGACCAACGCCTCTTTCCAGGCCATCGGACGCCCGCCGATGGCCGGCCGCGGCCAACGCCACGGCCGCCATCGCAGCAGGCGGGTCAGGCGGCCGGGCGAGTCGTACCGATGACGCTGCACCGCACGGACCACCGGCACAGTGAACCCGATGCACAGCGCGGCCAAAGCCAACTGCGCCGCCACGGTCGTCCCCGTCGGCTGCCAGGGGCTGCCGACAGCGGTCCGCACGTCCGCGTAAATCAGCGTGCGAAGGGCCCCCAGCGAGTTCAGGGCATCGAGCCACTCGATAACTTGCACGACCGCCAGCGGACAACTGGGCCACCGATAGCGGCAGACCTGCAACAACCCAGACGGAATGATCAACAGCCCCGCCAGAATAACGTACGTCCGCACCAGCGAGTCGCTGGCCCGCGCCGCGCGAACACTGACGGCAATGCCGATGCAACCTGTCAGGCACAGAGTGCTCAGCGACAACAGCGTCGCCAACGCGATCACCTCTGGCGCGATGCCCCCCAGCAGCGACGCGATCGAAAGCACCGGCGCTCCCGCCAGTAGCAGATACATACCCTTTAACAGTTGCGGCCCCAGCGATCCGAGCACGATTTCGCCATTGGACAGGTCGCTGGCCAGTAGGTAATCGAGCGTTCGGCATTGGCGCGCCCGGGCGATCGTGCCACTGGTCCAAATGGGCGCCAGCGCAGCGACGGCCAAGAGCTGCAAGACCAGCGCCGTGTAAAAAAATGCCGCGGCAAATCGCCCGGCGTCCCGTACGACAACCGTCCCCTCCTGCGACCAGTTGATGTAATGGATGTACAACGTGGCCAGCAGCAGCAAGGCCCATACAACGTGTCCCGCGCGCATTCGCCAGCGCCGGGCGGCAACCACGACGTCCAACCGAAACACAGGGCCGGGAACCATGCGGGCATTGTACGGCGCGTGCTGTCGCTGCCTGCGCTACCAATAGAAGCAGCCGCCGTAGGCCGCCCCGGCGTCCCAGGGCGTATAGCCCGCGAAGCCCTGGGGCCAAGCCACTTGGCCTGCGTACCAAGGGCCGTAGGGTCCATAGTAGCTGGTATAGGCGTGCGGGTAGTAGCTGCCGTAAAGGCTGTTCTGGGCCCAGGCGCCGCTGGAATACAAACCGATGTCCGCTTGCAACGCACCCAAGCCGTACTGCGGCGCGACGCTCTGATTCGGCCAGGCCGAGTAGATTCCCATCGGCACACCGCCGTAACCGCCCCCATAGCCATACGTGTACCACGGCCGGTAATAACTGCGGTAGGCGTTGCCGTAGTACGGCTGGTAGTACGAATACCAGGGGCGATACGCCAGACCGCCGTACCACGGTCGATAGGGCCAACCGACGTTGACAATGCCTGCGCCGCCGTAGGCGCCGGAGTTGAAATCGGCGTGCGTGAAGGGCGACCGGTCGTTGCCGGTCCAATCGCCGCTGAAGTTGCGAGTTACGATTTGCTCGACGGGCTGCGAGACAGCGGCCCCTTCGACCGGAATCTCATAGATCGGCTGACCTGTCGCGGCGTCCAGTGGCGGGACCACGGGCAGTTGATCGTCGGCCATCGCGGTGGCGGCGGCAAACAACAGCACCATCGCCGGCCACGTGCGGCAGCGACCGACGATGGCGCTACGGACGTCGTGTATGGACATAACGCAACCAATTGGAAAAGGTCGGGCGGCACAGATCGGGCCGCCTTTTTCATGCTACGCAGGCCGAGCCACCGGGGTCAATTAATTTGCGGAAAACGC
>CAYWTU010000889.1:0-2011 GCA_964461275.1 uncultured Pirellulales bacterium
TCGTATCCAAGAGCTTCTTGCCGGCCGACAGGTACGGGCCCGCGGCATCAAACACGTCGGCCGCCCGGGCGGTCTGCTCGGCCGACAGCGCCTTGCGGACGCCCAGCCAAGTGAACGACAGCCGGACGGCGGTAAACCGAGCGTGCGGCACTAGAACTGGTCGACCGCTATATGGACGCGTTCAATCGTCGCGACGAGGCCGCCTGGTCCGTTACGCTCAACTATCCGCACGTCCGCGTCGCCAGTGGACAGGTCAAGGGCTAGAACATGCCCGACGAGTGTCAGCGCGATTTCGACTTCCGGGAGTTCGCCAAGGAATTCACGTGGGCCTACAGCCGTTGGGTCGAGCGCCGGGTGGCTCCGAGCGGGCCGGACAAGGTGCACTTGGCCGTTCGGTTCACGCGCTACAAGGCCGACGACTCGAAGCTGGCGACCTACGACTCGCTGTACGTCGTGACCAACGTCGACGGCCACTGGGGCGTACAGGTGCGCTCGAGCTTTGCGCCGTAGACCAAATCGCCCGATCCCCGTTCAAGTCTCTTCGATCTTCTGGACGCTGCCGGTCCGCACGTGCATGCCACTTCGTCCACGGATCAACCTCTTGACGGAAAGCACCGACGCAACCTGTCGGCTGACCGACAACGAAGCGGCCAGCGCAGGGGAAATCGCGAATGAATCATCCCCCTGGTGGAACCAGAAGTCCGCTTAGGATGTTAGGATGTGTCTCGAACGACGATTTGCTTTCAATATCGCCAGGTTTTGCACATAATCGTGGGATTCGGACACGCACTGTCGGGGGCTGGCGATCGGCTAGGCCGAATGCGGTAAGGCGGACGCGCCCCGGGCTAGCCATCCCTGAGTTCCGGTCGACAGCGCGGCCCAAGAACGGTCATGGTCTGCGCTGAGATAGCGTTCTGTCGGAGCCCGTTCTGAAAACTCATGGGAGAGACGTTGCATGCCTGGACTGCGTAACGGTTGGTGGGGCGCCCCTTGGCGACAATTGAAATCCTCGCGGCAAGCGAGCCGCCGCGGTCCGACCTCGGCTCGAGCGGCACGTTGGGGCGCCGAACAGCTCGAAGATCGCCGGCTGCTGACCATTGGTCCGCTTGGCCCAGAGTTCTTGCTCAACACCACCACCGCCAGCCATCAACAGTATCCGCAAGTCGCCACGGATGGGCTGGGCAACTACGTTGTGTCGTGGGAGTCGGACCAGGAAGGCGCCGGCGGATACGGCGTCTATGCGCAGCGGTTCGATTCGGCCGGCGACAAAGTCGGACCGGAGATTCACGTCAACACGTACACGAACAATTTCCAGGGCGGCAGCGACGTGGCCATGGCCCCCGACGGCAAGTTCGTCGTCGTGTGGGCCAGCACGGGACAGATCGGGGCCTCGGACGAAGTGTACATGCAGCGGTTCGATGCTGCGGGGAACAAGGTGGGCGGCGAGGTGCGGGTCAACACCTACACCACGAACAAGCAAAACGACCCGGCCGTTTCCATCGACAATAACGGCAACTACACCGTGGTTTGGTCCAGCTACGGCCAAGACGGCAGCAGCTACGGCGTTTACTCGCAGCGTTACAACTCGAGCGGCGTCGCCCAAGGTTCCGAATTCCGCGTCAACACCACGACGTCGAATACGCAAGCCGCGGCTGACATCGCAATCGACGCCGACGGCGACATGGTGATCGTCTGGAACCAACTCAACTTGTTCGGGACCGATTCCGAGGTTTTCGCGCAGCGCTACAATTCCAGTGGCGTCGCCCAGGGGGGACAGTTTCGAGTAAATACCGTCACTAGCGGAAAGCAGCTCTTCCCAGCCATTGCCGCCGACGACGCGGGCAACTTCGTCGTCACCTGGGGCAGCGACGGACAGGACGGCAGCGGCAACGGGCAGTACGCCCAACGATACAACGCTGCCGGCGTGGCGCAGGGCGGCGAGGGCCGCGCCAACACCCCCACCGCCAACCACCAGTTCTTCGGCCCGATCGCTATGACGCCCTCGCGCGAC
>CAYWTU010000890.1:0-2010 GCA_964461275.1 uncultured Pirellulales bacterium
GAAACAAGGCAGCCGTTTCCGTCGGCTTGACGCGTCGTGCCACCGCGATCGCCAGTTGCCGAATCCGCCGATCGTTCGATGCACCAGCAGCCAACCAGGCGGCCGGCGCTGGATCGGCGATCCTTTCCGGTTCCACCGTGAACAGCGCCTCCCAAGCCGCCCGGGCCACGGACAGGTCGGCGTCGGACGTCAGGCCCATGAGCGTCGCCATTGCCATGGGATTCTTAGTGGCATAAGGCAAGGCCCACGCCAGTCGAGCGCGAACCGCGGGCGACTCATCCTTGGCCAGTGCCGCGGCCAAGTCCTCGCTCACCTCGCCAAACAACTCAACCAGCGTCTCGATGGCCGCCAGCCGCAACGGCGGCGGCAACTCGGCACTAGCGGCCGCCTCGGCCAGTGGGCCCGGCCGAACCTTGACGGCCAATCGCGACCATTGCGCCCGCGACCAACCTTCGAGCCGCTGGTCGGCCAAAAGCACTTGTTTCAGTTCCGCCCGCTCCGGCTCACTGAGCCACGGATTATCGGTCGTCGCCGTCGGCACAGGATACCCGGCGTCGAACCGAATACGAAACACACCGCCGCTGGTCCGTCGCCCACCGATGGCCACCAGCAAATCCCCCTCAGGACTGACCACCAAATCGACTGGGGCAATACCCACGTCGCCCGTCGTGCTGAAGAAAATCTCGGGCTTCGACTGGAGCTGGCAGCCGTCCTGCTCCAGCGGCAAAAAGAAGACGCGCCCCAACGTCCAGCAGGCGCTAAACGCCCCGCCTCGGTAACGCTCGGGAAACTGTCGATGCCGGTAGACCGTCAGTCCCGACGGCGAGCCGCGGCCCATCTCTGCCGCGCGGGGGACTGTGTCGCTGAACCACTCGGGCCGACTCCACGAAACGGTCCAGCCCCGTTCGAGCCAGCCGTGGTGACCGCCGATCGCCACGTCGAACAGCCGTGTGGGCGTGTACCAGGGCAAATGATGGGCCCGTTCGCCGTCGGAATCCACAGTCACGATCTGTCCCTGGGGGGTGAAGTCGAAATCGTATGGATTGCGAAAGCCGTGCGCCAGCGCCTGACACTGCTTGCCGTCGGGCGTGAATCGCAGCAAGGCGCCCGACAGCGGCTCGACCACCGGCGCGGCAGGTGACGTAACGTGCTCTTTCGTCAACCCGGCGTCGTTGCCGCACAAGACATACAGCCAGCCGTCGGGGCCTTTGACAATCGCGTGCGCGCCGTGCTCCGGTGGCCGGAGCTTGGCAAACGATTCGGGCGGGCCATCGGCCAAGCCGTCGCCGTTGGCGTCGGTCAACCGTCCCAGCATTCCGTCGCCCGTGAACCACAGGTACGGTCCGTCGAAGCACAGACCCTGGGCGCCGGTGTTGGGCAGCGCGGCGATTTCTTGGACCGACTCCGCGCGGCCATCGGCGTCCGCGTCGATCAAGCGACGAACGTAGCCGGGCCCCGACACGACGGTTCGACCCTGTCCGTCGCAGGTGATGCTGAAGACGTCGTGTGCCAGTGAGTCGTCGGCCACGCGCGTGACGCTAAAACCCTCGGGCACATCGAAAGGCAGCGGCTCGGCGGCAGCGCCGGTATTCATCGCTGCTAGCACGATCGCCGCGAGAAGCGTTAAGCGAGAGCATTTTGACATGGAACGAACGAACCTGTTTCTATCGGCCAGGGATTCACAATCGGCTCGAAATCCGAAGCGACCGATGGTAGTCCGCGGAACTTGGGGAATCAAACGCCCGGTCGGCAGCCGCCGATTCTGTGTGGTTTTAGCCGACCGTTGCCGGTAGAATACGGCCAGTCTAAGTTGCCTTCACGGACGGTTCCCGTTTCTGGACTGAACGTCGAAGAACGTCGGCACGGTTTGGGGTTATGGAGATTCCCTCGAAGGACCTGTTGGGGTTGTTCAACACGCTGGTCCCAGGCTTCCTGGCGGCGTGGGTCTTCTATGGGCTGACCGCCCATCCCAAGTAGACACCTTTCGAGCGGACGATTCAGGCGCTGATT
>CAYWTU010000891.1:0-1997 GCA_964461275.1 uncultured Pirellulales bacterium
AGTTCCGCGGCCGTTCCGGGCCCAATGGCCGCCAATCGCACGCCGGCCAACTGGCGTCCGTCCAGGCCCAGCGCCTGCAAACGGTCGCAGAACATCCGCACGCCATTGGCGCTGGAAAACGCCACCCAGCGGCAATGGCCTAGCTGGAGGATCGCCTCGTCCAATGGGGCCCAGCTCTCGGGCGGCGAAATCCGAAGCGCCGGTTGCACGAACACCTCGGCGCCTAGTTCTTGTAGTCGATCGCGCAGAGCGCCGGCCTGCTCGGCGGCGCGAGTGACAACCACGCGTTTGCCGAACAACGGCCGGGCGGCGAACCAATCGGTCCACGCCGCAGCGCAGGCGCTAGCGCCAATGAGGAACACCGCCGGCGGACGCATTCGCGTGCTGGCCACTAAGTCGGCAACGCCGGCCAAGGTGCACGTGAAGCGCTGTTGATTCGGCCAGGAGCAACGACGAACAACGACCACCGGCGTATCGGCCGGCTTGCCCGCCGCCAGGAGCGCCTGCGACCATTGGGCCGCCGTGGTCACGCCCATGTACACAATCACGGCGCCTGGGAACTGCGCCAATGCCGGCCAGTCGAGCGAGCTGACGGCTTTGGCGTTGTCCTCGTGACCGGTCACCAGCGCCACCGCCGAGGCATGATCGCGATGCGTAACCGGTACGCCCGCGTAGCTGGCGGCCGCCAGTCCCGCCGTCACGCCCGGCACGATTTCATAAGCGATTCCCTCGGCGTCCAGCGCCGACAGTTCTTCCCATCCGCGGGCAAACACCAACGGGTCGCCGCTTTTGAGCCGCACCACAGTCCGCCCCGCCCGGGCGGCGGCAATCATCCGCCGTTGAATTTCCTCCTGCGGCAGCACCCGGCCATGTCCGTGACGCCCCAAGCAAACCCGTTCGGCGCCGTCGGCCACATGCTCTAGAAGTTGCGGATTGGCCAGATAGTCGTAGAGCACGACATCCGCGCGGCGGAGGATTTCGCACCCGCGAAGGGTCAACAGGCCGGGGTCGCCGGGACCGGCGCCGACCAGATACACCGTGCCAGTTTCGCGGGCGGATGAAGGGGACAAGATATACCTCACGCGGGTGGGACCAGCGCGTTGCGGACGTTTCGCGTGTTGGATGTGAGCAAGCCGAGCAATTTCGTGCGGCGAGTGGCTTCGCGCGTGGGGCGCGGGGACAGCGCCGCCCCGTCCCGCCACGAGCAGTATAACGCGGTTGCCATCCTCAAAAATGCCCACTTGGTCGCCATGGGCGGCGGTGAATTGAACTCGACGTTGCGTGGCGATTCTGACTAAACTTCCGGCCCTGTGCTCCCAGCTCCCCGCGAGCTTTCCGAGATTAGCCCGTGACCGCTGTAAGACCCGATCTCGTTGGCCGCCCCGCGTGGAGCGTGACTCCAGACGGCGCGGCGGTTCGCAAAAGTTGTGCCCTGTGTGGCGAGGCCTGGCACGGGGCGATTCCGCTGGTCGAGGTGCCCTGTCACGTGCGAGCCTTTCTTGGGCAAGGCTTTCAGGTTTGGCGCTGCGGCCAATGTCGCACCATTCACAATCGACAAATAGTCCCGCTGCCGCACTACTATGCCAAGTATCCGTTCGCCCGAGCCAAGCTCACCTGGCCATTTCGGATGTTCTACCGCAATCTGCATGCGCGGCTACGGCGATTCGGCCTAACTGCCGACCATTCGCTGCTCGACTACGGTTGCGGTCAAGGATTGTTCGTCAAGTACCTGCGGCGGCACGGTCATACCCAGGCGCATGGTTTCGATCCTTACGGCCGTCCCGATGGCTTTGGCAATCGCGATGTATTGGGCCAAGGACCGTTCGACTTTGTGCTGTTGCAAGATGTATTGGAGCATGTCGAAGACCCACGGGCCTTGCTGGAGGAACTAGACAGTTATCTCAAGCCGGGCGGCTCGATCGCCATCGGAACGCCCAACGCCGACCGAATCGACCTCGCCCGACCGCAGTCCTTTCTCAACGAACTTCATGCCCCGT
>CAYWTU010000892.1:0-1995 GCA_964461275.1 uncultured Pirellulales bacterium
AAGGTTAGAGGTTCGAGCCCTCTGGGGTGTACTGTTTGGTCGGCGGAGATAAGGCTGCTGGCCACGCGTTCTTAACCGCGAGGCGGGCGTGGGAGCGGAGAACCTGCCGCCCCTTTCGCTCGGCTCATCTCACGTATCGCGGAAGCGGTTGGCGGCGAACACGTTCCGCGCCTTGTCGTGCGAATTGCACCTAGCGGCCGGTCCGCTACAATCGCGGGCGTGAGCGAGCAACCTTGTGTCATTCTCGAGGTCGAGGGCCCCGTGGCCGTCCTTCGGCTCAATCGGCCGCAGGTCCGCAACGCGCTCTCGCGACAGTTGATTCGCGACATGGATCGCTGCGTGCGGGCCATCGAAGCCGACGCCTCGATTGGCTCCGTCGTGTTGGCCGGCAACGGGGCCTCGTTCTGCGCCGGCGCCGACCTGGCCGAGTTTGCCGACGCCAGTTCGGCTGCTGCGATGCAGGAGGAACTACACAGCGTGGCGGTATTCGACCGCCTGGCGGCGCTCCCCACGCCAGTCGTCGCCGCGATTCACGGCCACGCGGTTGGCGGCGGCTTCCTCATGACGTTGTATTGCGATGTCCGCCTGGCGGCCTCGGGCGCTAAACTGGGGTTCCCCAAGGCGGCCCAGCAATGGCTGCCCCCCTGGGCTTTGTCGCGGCTGGCCAGTTGGGTTGGCACGGGGCGGGCCGAGCAACTGGTGCTCACGGCCGGGATGTTTTCAGCCGAGACGGCGCAGGGCTGGGGATTGGTCGACGAAGTCCTGCCGCCGGCCGAGTTGCTCACCGCCGCGCGGACCAAGGCGGCGGCGTTGACGGGCGTGCGGCGCGAGGTGGTGCGGGAAGTGCGCGAGTTCTTCCGCCAGCTTCGCGGTCGGGACCACGCTCATTGGGACCGCATCTCGGCGCAAGGTTTCGCGCGGTTGTTTGGCAGTCCCGCCGCCCAGGCGGCGATCCATGAATTCCTCAACTCGGGCAAACGATAGACCACCTTACCTCGAGGATGAACCATTCCGTGCGCTCGTCCAAGCCTTGGTTGCAGTTGACCGCCCGTCGCGTCTTGCTAGCGACTTTGTCTCTTGCCGCGGTCCATGATGTCGCCCGTGCCGAGCCCCTTAAGATGCTCGCCCGCGCGCGCACGGCCGCGGCCAGTCCGCAGTGGCCGGCGGAGGTGCAGCATCGCGAGCTGAGTTGGAACCCCGCCGAAACGGCGGTGGTGATTTGCGACATGTGGGACCGCCACTGGTGTCGCGGCGCGACCGAACGGGTGGGCCAGATCGCGCCGCGGATCAACGCGGCGGTTACGTCGCTGCGCGAGGCTGGGGCGGTAGTGATTCACGCCCCCAGCGACACGATGGGTTTCTATCTCGACCATCCTGGCCGCACGCTGGCCCAGTCGGCGCCGGTTGCCGCGAAATTGCCGGCCGATATCGATCGATGGCTCCCGCGCTTGCCAGGCGAACCCCAATTGCCCATTGATGATTCCGACGGCGGTTGCGATTGTCAGCCAAGCTGTAAACAGGGTAACCCCTGGCGGCGGCAGATTGAGTCGATTGACATCGTCGCTGGAGACGCCATTTCCGACGACGGCCGCGAGATCTACAACCTGCTTGAATCGCGGGGAATCCGCAACGTGCTGGTGATGGGCGTTCACACAAACATGTGTGTCGCGGGCCGGCCGTTTGGGTTGCGGCAAATGGTGCGAACCGGCCGCCGCACGCTTTTGGTGCGCGACCTGACCGATTCGATGTATAACTCGCGCAGCGCCCCGCACGTCTCCCATCGCCGGGGGACGGAACTGGTGATTCAGCATTTGGAGCAGTACGTCTGCCCGTCGGTGGCCGCGGCCGACATTTGCGGTGCTGCGTCGCCGGCGCATGTGGTGCTGATGATCGGAGAGGACGAATACGAGACCGCGCGGACGTTGCCGCAGTTTGCCCGGGACGAACTCGAGCCAAAAGGGATGCGAATCACCACGGTTTGTCCGCCCGATGCCG
>CAYWTU010000893.1:0-1993 GCA_964461275.1 uncultured Pirellulales bacterium
GCTTGAAAATCTCGCAAGAGGTCCAATGTGGCCAGGGCGTTGTCAGGGTCGAGATTGCCCGTGGGCTCGTCGGCCAGCAGCACCTTAGGCCGATTCAGCAAAGCCCTCGCGACGGCCACCCTTTGGCGCTCTCCCACGCTCAATTGATCGGCGCGGTGCCTGAGCCGGTGGCAAAGTCCGAACCGCTGGAGCAAATCGTTGGCGCGCCGCAGCGCGGCGCCGGTCTGGCCAGGCAGCGCCGCCACAAGGACATTCTCCAGCACGTTGAGGTACGGCAAGAGGTGAAATGTTTGAAATACAAACCCGATATTTTCGCCGCGAAATCGAGCCCGCTCGCCGCCGGAAAGCGCGGCCAGGTCTGCACCGGCCACGCGAATCTGGCCGGAAGTCGGCGTGTCGAGCCCACCCGCCAGGCCAAGCAGCGTCGACTTGCCGCAACCGCTGGGGCCGCGAATGGCGACGAACGCTCCTTGTTCAATACTCAGTGTCACGCCGTCGACCGCGCGGACCACCCCGCCCGCGGCCGAGTACTCCTTGGTCACCTGCTGAAACTCAATCACGCCATGATTCCCAACGCGATGTCCTCACATGGACTCCGCTGAGCCATGAGTTGACGCGATGGTACCAAGGGCGGCGCAACTGGGCGAGCCCCGCCCACCATAAAGCGCACGACGTCAACGCGGCGACGCCTACGGCTCGACCTTGCCAGTTGCCTGGTTTTCTTTGGGCAATTCGCCGCCGGTGGGCGTTGAAAAAGCGTCGTTGAGCGTTTTGGCCAAGCGCACGCCGGCGCGGGAAAGCTGCCCGCGAACGATGGGAACATTCTTGCGGACGTATTGCGGTGTGATTTGCGTCGGTTTGTCCTCGGGCGCGTCGCGATGAAAGCCTTCGTAACAATGCTTGACGCCCAAGTCGTGCGCTTCCAGGGCCCAGTCGACGACCGTCCCTTGTTCCCACTTGGTCCGACGGTCGGGCGTGATCTCGGCCAAAAGGCCGTCGGCGTATTGTTCAGGCTCGTTATCTTGCAGGGAATAGTTGAGAATCTGCGAATCCCAAACGCGGTGTAGGTTGCTTTGTCCGCGCTGGCCCAGGAACCGCACCTGTCTCAAGCTGCCGCCGTTGTCGCGGTTCCACTCCACGCAGTGCAGCGGCTGATGCAAGTCGGCCACGAAATGGACCAAGAATTTCAAGGCGTCGTACCGCTCGTCCTTAGGCAACCGGGTGTTGGAAATCACCTTGCGAAACCGATCGATCTGGGCGATCACGCACTCCTGATTCTTGCATTGCCGGCGCGGATCGTACGACCGCTCTTCGTACGGAATGTCGACGAAATGCCAGCGATGGTTCTTGGGATAAACGCGGTCCAGCTCGCCTCCTTCGCGAATCTCATCCGCCCAATTGGCCACACTGCGGTCGTATAGCTTTTCCTCGCGCAGAAGCTTGTGAACGGCGTTGCGGGCCTTGTCCGAGAGATAGCGGTTGGCGATTCGAGCGACGATCTCGTGACCCGCCGGGCCCCAGGCCCGGGCGGGGGGCGCCGTAGTGCCGACCATCGAGGCCACGACGCCCAGCCAAAGCGCGGCGCGAACGAACATAGGTCTGCTCAGTGGTCGCAATGAAATTGGTTTCATCTTGTCTACCACGAACTTCGACCAAGGGAAAGCGGCTCGCAGGCGCCATTCACGACCGCACTACGCTCGCGCCTTGGTACGCTCGGCAAATCCCCCACCGTTTCCCTGCGGCCAACGGGCCGCGTACACTGACGTCTTCTGCATTTCCCCGCTTCACCCACCAGCAGGCAGCCCGCCGTGATGAACCTTCCCCGCGCTGTTCTTGGATTGCTCATTCTTGCCTCGGCGACATCCTGGCCCAACGTTGGCATGGCTCAACAGGTGAACGATCGCATCCAACGGGCCGACGACGATTGGCCCTGGTGGCGCGGGCCGAGCCGCAACGGCGCGGCGCATCCTGATCAGAATCCTCCGGTCGAGTG
>CAYWTU010000894.1:0-1975 GCA_964461275.1 uncultured Pirellulales bacterium
CTACAGCCTGATCGAGCAGCGCAAACAAGACCAAATTCGTCAGGCCTATGCCGCCAAGAACCAAGCGCAGCTCGGCGGCGCCCCGGCGGGATCGCCCAACACGGCTGACCCGGAGTTGACGCAGGCCTTGCAGGCGATTACCGACGAGGCCGCCGCGAAGTCGCAACCGGTTCCCGTGAAGAACGTTCACTTCGTCTGGCGGCCGCATGGACTGGGCAGCGTCGCGGTGTTTCGGGCCGATAGCGCTTTCCCCGGGACGCCCGCCGAGTGGGGCGCGGTGCTCAACACGCTTACGCCACAGCGCTGGAATTGGGAACGGCGACACGGACTGCAAGCGCACGTCGAGAATCCCGATTTCTGGCGGATGCTGATTCCTGGCGTTGGCTTTGCCCGGGTGTGGACGTTTCAAGCGCTGATCACAGGGTTTGTGATCGTCGCGGGGCCGCTGAATTACTGGTGGTGCCGGCGACGGAAGCGCCTGCACCTGTTGTTGGTCACCGTGCCGTGCTTGGCGCTGGTTGCCGCTGGGGGACTCATCGGCTACGCCTTGGCGGCCGATGGGTTGGGAGTTCAGTTTCGCGCTCGCAGCGTCACTTTGCTGGACGAGCGGAGCGGGCGTTCCGCCTGCTGGTCGTGGCAGTCGTACTATGGCGGCGTGTCGCCTGCGGGTGGGTTGTTGTTTGACGACGATACGTTCTTGTTGTCGATCGGGCCGCTCACCGGTGCGTCGTTGGGCGGCGGCGACCGCTCGCGACATTTGATTTGGAACGAGGGCCAACGGCTCCGCAGCGGTTGGCTCTCGGCCCGAACGCCCGAGCAACTCTTGGCAGTTCGCAGCCGCCAGACCAAGGCCAGCCTGAAACTTCTGCCGGCGGCGCAGCCCGGCATACCGCCTCGGGTGCGAAACGAGATGGGGAGCGCCCTTGTTGAACTGTTCGTCGCCGATCAGAACGGCAGCCATTTTCAAGCGCGAGGAATCTCCGCTGGCGCGACGGCAACGCTGGCGCCCTTGGAAGAATCGCCACAGGCGGCTTTAGCCAAGATCGCTCGGGACAATGACCTGACGTTTCCGGCGGAGATGCAGGCCGCTGGGTTGGTTGGTCCCGGTAAGACGCTGAGCTTGTACGGCAACAGCGCCTGGTCTCCCCTGGACATCCGGAGCGGGTCGGCATTGGGTGAACGGACCATTGCAGCGGCGCTCGAACACAACCGTTGGCTTGCCCCCGGCCGCTACCTGGCCGTGGTCGAGCGCAGCCCCGAGGTTCAAACCGGCGTGCCCACAGTCAGAGAGTCGGCCAGCTTTCACATCGTTCTAGGGCAGTGGTGATGCGATGACCGACGTCGATTTGACCGCGGCCAGCCAGCGCCTGCCCGGCGCCTTGCCGCCCGGTTCGGCGCCCCAGTCGCCGCAAGCGGCGCAGCGGCTGCGGCCGCATGTCTCCACGAGCGACGCCCCCATCGAACTGCTGCGGCTGACGCGTCGGTTCGGCGATACTCGGGCGGTGGACGATGTGTCGTTCACGGTGGCGCGGGGGCAGGTGTTTGGCTACATCGGCCCCAACGGCGCCGGCAAGACCACGAGCATGCGCATTCTAGCCACGCTCGACGAGCCGACCTCGGGCGACGCCCGCGTCGACGGCTTTTCGGCCGTGGACGATCCGGAACGGGTTCGCCGCCGGCTGGGGTTCATGCCCGACGACTTTGGCGCATACTCGTACGTCACCGTTGCGGAGTATCTCGACTTCTTCGCCCGTGCGAATGGATTGATGGGGCCGGAGCGCAGCCGTGCGGTGCGTCACGTGATGGGCTTTACTCGGTTGGACGAAATTGCCGAGAAGTACACCGATCAGCTTTCCAAGGGGATGCGGCAGCGGCTCTGCCTGGGCAGGGCGCTGATTCACGATCCGCTGGTGCTGGTGCTCGACGAGCCAGCCGCGGCGCTCGATCCCGGGGCGCGAATCCAGCTTCGTGAAAT
>CAYWTU010000895.1:0-1972 GCA_964461275.1 uncultured Pirellulales bacterium
CACGTCGTCAAAGCACCGTTCAATTGGCCAAGCGGCGGACGTTCCGCCTGCGGGTGGAAGCACTCGAGGCACGGCTGCTGATGGATGCCGCTCCGCATGGCGGCGTGGGAACGCTGGCCGACGAGCACGCAGCGGTGATGCGGCTGGTGGATTTTGACGAGATCCATCGGACGGCTGCGAATCCCGTGTATTACGTGGCCCGCGACGGCGACGCCGATGCCACGACGCCCAACCTGTGGAGCGACGTGCAAAATTGGCTGAAGCAGACCTATGACCCAGCAACCGACAGCTTTGTTGAGACGGTCGCCGAGCACCTGCCCACAACGGGCGACGACGTGGAGATTCCGCACGGCTTGACCTTCACCTACGACTTGAGGCCGACGGATTTTCAAACGCCCACGCTGCCGGGCATGGACGCGGCGAAGACGTCGGTCAAGAACAACCTTCGCCTGCGCAGCGTCGGCGTCGAAGGGGCGCTGGAGTTTCTGCCCGACGCGGAACGGTTGATGGTTTTCGAGACGCTGGTGGTCACCCATTCCGGGTCGCTGAAGATCGACGAGGATGCGGCGAATGTGCGGCTGGTCATCGCCGCGCCGGATTGGTCAAAGTTCTCGCTGGCCCAGCCGTTCGACACCGAGCTCGATCCATTTCAATTTGCCCGCGGGCTGATTTCGCACGGCACGGTGAGCCTGACCGGCGAGAACGTCACGCCCTTCATCACGCTGCCGCAGCTCACGCGGAAGGACAATAACATTGTGCCGCTCAAGCCGGCGTCGAACACGGGCGTCGCCACCGTGACCGATCCGGGCTCGTTCAAGTTCAACGTGCCCGCCGGCGTGGCCACGGCCGGATGGACGGTTGGAGATCGGATTGTCGTGTCGGGCGTGGATGCCAGCAAGGTCAACTCGGCGACCGGCGCCAGCTCCGACGAAGAAGCCGTGATTACGAAAATCATGGCCAACGCCGATGGTTCGCAGACCTTCTACGCGCAGGTGCAGGTGGCCGTGCTGCAGACCAGTGATTTGCTTGCGCCGCCGACCGCGCTGAAGACGGTGGGCGTGCTGCAATACGATCACGTGCCGCCCAAAGACCCCAGCGGCAAGCCGTATTTGAAAGCCGACGGCACGCCGGCGTTTGGCGTGCAGATTGCGAATCTGACGCGCAATATCAACATCCAATCGGAAGACCCGTACCACACGACGGCGCGCGGGCACACGATGTTCATGCACAACGCGAATGTGAACATTGCGGGGGTCGGTTTTTTGGGGCTGGGGCGCAGCGACAAGCGGACCGTGGTCGATGACGTGCAGTTTTATACCAAGGAGATCATCGACGCCCTGAACCAGGCGGCCGCGCTCGAGACCCCGCCCGGCCCGCAGCTGCCCGACAGCCTGATTGGCGAATTTCTTCCCGGCACGGGCCTGAATCCCCGCGGCCGCTACTCGGTCCACTTCCACCGCGCGGGCATCAACGAGACCGATGGCACCGATCCGAAGAACCCCATTCTGAAACCGGGCAGCCCCGCCGCGGTCAAAGGCAGCGTGGTTGTCGATAGCCCCGGCTGGGGCTTTGTGAGTCACACGAGCAACGTCAACTTCGACGATAACGTCGCCTTCAACGTGATCGGGTCCTCATTCGTCACCGAAACGGGCAACGAAATGGGCCGCTTCACCGGCAACCTGGCCATCAAGGGCGTCGGCGCCAACACGGGCGAGGGCATCGAGAGCCGCAAGCTGAAGCAGGATTTTGGCTTCCAGGGGGACGGGTTCTGGTTCCAGGGTCCGGCGATCCGTGTGGAGAACAATATCGCGGTCAGCCAACGGCACGACGGCTTTGTGTATTTCACGGTGCCGCTGGTGCAGAACTACACGTGGGCCGCGCCGCAGAACGATGCGCTAGCCGCGCCGACGATTCTGAGCGCGCGGCAAGGCGCGCGGATCGCCGGGTCCGTCCAGCTCGACCACGACACGCC
>CAYWTU010000896.1:0-1968 GCA_964461275.1 uncultured Pirellulales bacterium
GCGTGCCGGTCGCGGCGTCGAACGTGTTGTCGGGAAACGGCAAGTTGCAAACGTCGCTGTTGACGAACTGTACGCGGGTCAGGCCGGCTTCGTGCAGCTTCTTGCGGGCGACGGCAATCATTCCCACGCCGGCGTCCAGGTCGACCAGGTCGGCCCCGGCCTGGGCCAGCGGCAGCGTGTTGCGGCCGGTGCCGGCGCAGACGTCGAGGATTTTCATGCCCGGCCTGGGCCGTAGAAACTCCTGCATCAACTCGGCTTCCAGGTCTACGTACAATCGCCCTTCGCGATTGTCGAACACGCTGTCGTAATCCGGCGCGACGTTGCTCCAGTACTTGCCTCTTTCCAGGACGTGGCCTTGGGCGGAAACGGAGGCGGCGGAGGGGGGGCTGGTCATGGCTGCAAAAAAAAAACGACGGATGGAAATGGACGGAGTGCAAACGACCGACAACGGCAAACCTCTAATATAACAGGTCGGCGCGGCCTTCGAGCCAACCGCGACCAAACGGAATTCGCCCGACGCCCGCCAGGCTCGCGCATGCCAGAAGTCGCCCGATGAGCTTGCCTGTTCCGCCCAAATTCGCCGCCTTTTCGGGTTGGTCGGAACAATCGACAAGTTCGTCAAAGTCTCGCTAAACCCGGCCAAGCCCCAAAGCCGAATTGTCTTCCGGATGGCCCGCGGGCGATGCGAGCCTCGCACAGGCCGCCATTTGGGCGCCCCGTCCATTGACCACGAGAAACCACACGCCGCCAAGGGGGAATGGTCCCATGAAACGCTGCTTCTGCATGGCGCTGGTTGGCTTGGCGTTGACGTCAAGCCAATCCGCAATCGCGCAGGACCTCGTCCAACCGCAGCCGCGCCCGGCCGCTCCGTCGCCCAGCTTTTCGCCCGGCGAAGTCACTCCCACCGAGGCGATGTGGTTCTATCAAGAGCAACAACGGCTGTACAACGATCCGCATTACATGCAGCGCAAGCGAGCCGAGTTCCGGGCCGAGCAGCGGGCTCGGCGCATCGCTGCCATGAAGTGGTTCGGCTATTCCAACGCCCGACCTAGTGCGGGCATCACGCCGTGGTCGGGTGGGCTGTATTCGCCGGCGTGGGTCGGCAACAGCCGCGACACGTACGCCTGGCGCGGCGCGGGGAGCGTGCCCCAGGTGGTGGTTCGTCCCGTACGCGTGATCGAGACCGCGCAGGGACTGTGGTAGCTCTGTTCGATCAAGGGCGCTGACCGCGAAAGGGGTGGCACGGAACAGCCGTCCCGCCGCGGCCTGAGACCGCCAACCAACCGATGCAACGGCCTGCTAATTCCGCGAGGTTTTAGCCCGCCAGTACGGTTGTTTGTCGGACTCTAAAACCGGGAGTGGCCAACGGCGGCGGGAAGGATTCCGGCCGCCCTTGGCTTTTTCCGTGCGCGGGCGCCGGCGGGCCTTCGCTTGGCCCCGCTACTTGGCCAATTCACTGGTGACTTCGCCGCCGGCACGCGTCGAAAGGGCCCGCCAGACGGCTCTGTCGATGTCGCCCGTCACGGCCCGCACTGAGCCATCCATAATCATGCAGTTCACCAGATTGCCCGAGTGATAGCTGCGGGCGGTGATGGCGCCGCAAGTCCGCTTGCCCGAGTCGGCCTGAACGTCGACCGTCGAGGCGCGTCCCTCGCGCTGGGTGGTCCAATCGACATCGAACGTAAATCCACTCTTCACGCACAACACCTTGGTGTTGGGAATGAACGTACTGGTGAATCCCGACTGGTAGCCTTTGCCGTCGTACCATTCGGTGTGACCGCCATTGTTGTGGATGATGACGGCGTCCATCTTGGCCTCGCCGACGGCCCCCAGCGTGCAAACGTCGGCTGGTAGCGTCGGTGGCGCGTCGGTGGCGTTCTTGCTTTCGCGATAGTACGGGGTGTACATCTTCACTTCGGCCATGCCCAGCGTATTTCTCATTCCATCGGTAATCGAAGCCGGCTTCAT
>CAYWTU010000897.1:0-1967 GCA_964461275.1 uncultured Pirellulales bacterium
AGCGAAAACTTCTGTTGTGGGAGGGGAGCGTTCATGCGCCTCGCATTATGGTCGATGGAAGTTCGCCTTCCGCTCGTGCCGTGCTTCGTCGAAGGTTGTGGCCCGAGGGTCGCTTAGTGGGCCGCTGCGGTGTTGTCGCCCCGCGCCGTTTCCGCCCCAGCGCCTTGGTTCAACAGGGCCTCGTCCAACAGTGGTAGGAATTCTTCCGCAAACAAAATTGCCGGATTGTCGGGCAACTTCTCCGTCAAGCTCGGCACGCCCGAGATCAGATACAGTTTGTACAAGGCCGGCGTCCAGGCGTGGGCCGCTTTGGGCCAGGCCGGCGCGGCCCACTCTTCGCCGTTGTTCCACGACCAGAGCACCCGTACGCGCTCGGTTGAGTCGGGGGACTCGCGGGTGAACACCGAGGTGTAAAACTCGCTCTTGCCTTCGGGCAGATCGATGGTGTAGGTGCCGATCTTTTCCCCCAGATTGAACCCTTGCCCTTTGAAGCAGCGGTCCGGGGTGTGGATCGAGACGTTGCGCCCGAGCCCGCACACCAGCGACATCTGCACCGTCTTTCCGGTCCGACGATTGCGGTACAAGACCGCCCGTTCGCCGGTGAACTTGGCCATCGCCTTTTCTTGCTCGCTGCTGCCGGGCAGGTCTTCGCCTTGCCAGTCGCCGAACGTCAGGGGAACCTGCTTGAGTCGCTCGCCCCACTGGTCCAGCAGGTCTGACTGCGGCGGCCGCCAACGAGACGTAAGCGTCCCTTCGTAGTACGCGCACACGGCCATCAAGACGGCCGCGACCAACATTTGCGGTGCGAAACGTGCCATTCGGTTCTTCTTGTTTTGTTTGTTCTGTTGTTTCTATGGGAGCCGCGTTGGCGGCCGGGGTTTCGGCAACGCGCGCTGCCCGCGCCGCTGGCGAGTTGGTTACAAGGCCGCCGCCATCATCGGCACCGGTCGCGCCCGTTCGTGGGCCGCGGTGGATACGCCGCTGATCACCGCCCCGAGCACCGGTATGCCCACCGCCTTGAGGCGTTCGTAGGCCTCATAAACCTTGGGCATTTGGCTTTGGTCGCGAAGCACGGATAGGATCGCCGTGTCCACGTTCTGCCCCAACAGCAGCGTGTCCGCAATCGGCAGCACCGGGCCGGCGTCAATGATGATGAAGTCAAATTCGTTCCGCAACCGGTCGAATGCCTCGCGGACGATCGAGCGAGCCAAAGCTTCGACCGCTTCGGGGTCGCTTTGGCCGGCCGAAATCATCCACAGGCCGTTGGCCCGGGTGGGACGAATCACGTCGTTCAGCTCCAGGTCTGACCGCAAGACGTCGGCCAGGCCCGGTTCCAGCGACAATTCGTAATGCCGGTGGGCGCTGGGGCTGCGCAGGTCGCCGTCGATGAGCAACGTCCGCCGCCCGGCGCGGGCGATACTGGCGGCAAGTTGGGTGGCCAGCGTCGTCTTGGCTTCGCTGTGCGTGGCGCTGGTGACCATGACCACCCGCGTCTCCTCGTGGCCGGCCCCGTGCAACAGTGTCGTACGAATACTGTTGATCGACTCGGCGACCATATTCTGCAGGGCGCCTTGCCCGCCCCCTTTATTGAGCTTCTTGGCGCTGCGGACCGACAGCGTCGGAATCGAGCCGACCAGCCGCAGTCCCAGTCCTTCTGAGATGTCGCTTGAGGCGCTGACGCGGCGCGACTGGAATTCCCACAGTGCGATCCCCGCCAGTCCCGCACAGAAACCCAACAGGCCGGTGAAGCCGACCATGGCTATTCGCAACTTCCAGTCGGCGGTCTTCGGCGCCGTGGCCTGCTGCAGCAAGGTCACGCGCGAAGGGGCTTGCAGGTCGCCCTGCAAAACCAACATTTCGTTGTCGATCTTCTTGAAGTGCTCCTGGAGCGTCAGGTGCTCCGCCTGAAATCGTTCCAGATCACCGGAAACTTTGCCAACCTTCGCCACGTCACTCTCCAACGCCGT
>CAYWTU010000898.1:0-1966 GCA_964461275.1 uncultured Pirellulales bacterium
TTCAGCCTGTGATGGTCATGCTCCCCAAACAACCGCGACCTGGCGATTCGGTCCTCCAGACCACGGCCCAGATTATCGACGCGCTGGGGCTCTTCGAGCGGATGCACGCCACGCCTCCGCTCGAAATATCGCTGGACGAGACGGGGCTGCGGCTGAGCCTGGCCCGCGAGGTCTTTCTCCGCGTGGCCGAGGTCACCCAACAGATCACCAAGGGGGGCGTCGGCAAAGCGGTTCTGTGCGACTTCAATCCGGCCACGCAGGCCTACGTCAAACGCGCCCCGGACGCTGAGGCGGTGGCGGTGTTGGACGCCATCGAAATTGGACCTTGCCGCGTAGGAACCCGCTGCTTCATCATGCCGTCGGTGGCCTCGGGCATGTGGGAACTATTGGATTACGCGTGCGACTAGGGGTGCACGCCATACAAACTGACCCGACAAACCTTTGCTCGCGGTCCAGTCACCGGGGGCGTGAATTGCGGCCCCGCACAACGACATCCGCGGGTCCACATCGACGAAGGGAAAGCGAGCAACTATGGCGACGAAAATCTGGCGCGGCGACGCGCCCGCAATCAAGCAGGTCGATCACTTCACGCCTGGCAGCGTGGCCGCCGGACGAACGTTTACGGTGACGATGAACGGCAAGTCGGTCAGCTACACCACATCGGCCGGCACGGTGGGCGACGTGTGCGCCGGTTTGGCATCGGCGCTGTCGGCCAGCGGCATCGCGGAGTTCGCGGAACTGGCGTGGACCGAAGATGGGAGCAAAGTCATTGGCTCTGCGGCCACCGCCGGTCGACCGTTCGCCGCCACCAGCGGCGCAACCGGCGGCAGCACGCTGACCCGTACGGCCGTAGTCGCTTCGGCGGGCCCGCATCATTGGGACGCTGCGGAAAACTGGTCGCCGACCGGCGTGCCGAGCGGGGGAGACGATGTCGTGGTGACCAACGACGTGGACATTTTGTACGGCCTGGATCAGTCGGCGGCCGGAACCTTGGCCAGCCTCACCTGGGCTCAGCACGCTTCGGCGCGACTGGGGTTGCCGGAGCGCAGCGGCGGCGGCTACGTGGAATATCGCGAGACGCACTTGAAAATCAACGTCTCGGCCATCAACGTGGGCGTGGGGGCGCATCCCGAGTTCGGCCTGGGGACGGGCCGGTTCAAAATCAATTGCTTGGCGACGCAAACCACGCTGACGGTGTTGCACCTGGCCGCAGCCACCGAAGTCAACGCGATGGGGGCGATGTCGTTCATTGGCACACACGCCGGCAACGTGGTGAACGCCTTCGCCGGCCGGATCGCGATTGGCCTACTGGGCGCGAGCACCGTCAGCTTGCTGCGGGTCGGTTCGGCCAGCGGCAGCCCGGACGGCGTGCAGGTGTTCGTGGACGCCCAGACCACGTTGGGAACGGCGACGATTCGCGACGGACTGTTGATTACGTCGGCGCCCATCACGACGCTGGTTCAGACGGGGGGCCAGTGGCGCCACACCGCCGGCGCCGTGGCAACCGCCAGCGTGTGGGGAGGCAGCGCCCTGTACCTGTCGGGGCACACCGTCACTACGCTTCATGTGGGCAAGTCGGGAACGTTCGATTGTTCGCGCGTCACGCGGGCGCGAACGGTCACCAGCGGCAACGTCTACGCGGGGGGCACGATTCTGGACCCGCAAGGTTCGATCACCTGGACCAACCCTTTGGCGCTGGTGGGCTGCGACTTGACGAGCGCCGTGGTCAATCTGGGCAGCGGTCGGACGTACGCCGTGGCATGAGCCCGGCGGCCGAGAAAATACGTGACCAAATTTCGGTCAGGCGTAGACGAAGGGCGGAGAGCGGATGGCGTTTTTCTGTCGTTGTTGCCAGGCGGTGAGCAGCACGGGCGATCCGCCACCGTGTCGGTGTTGCCCCGGACAGACGCCGACGCTGGTCGGCGGCCGGTGCGAATGTTTGCCGGAGCTGCGCTGTTCCGATGGC
>CAYWTU010000899.1:0-1963 GCA_964461275.1 uncultured Pirellulales bacterium
ATGAAGGAATACGCCCCCTAGCTGCGCGTACGGCTTGGAGCAGCGTCACCGCAGTCGCAAAGAGACTATCCAACAACCTGACGACGGTCCTCTAACTCCCGTTGATTCCAGCCAACCGAGAAGGTTGTTTGTTGGACTCAAGAGGCAATCGGTCAACCGCACAACCTGATTTACAACCTGACACCTTGCACTGGAAATTTGCCCATGAACAAACCTCGCCATAAACTCCGACCGCAGAGGTCCAACCTGCGCCGGGGCGCCATCCTTGTGTTGATGGCGATCTTGCTGCCCGTTGCGCTAGTGCTGGCGGCCTTTGCCGTTAACGTCGCGTATATGGAGTTGATTCGCACCGAACTTTATACGGCCACCGACGCCGCAACTCGCGCTGCGCAGAGGACGCTGACCAACACTCGCAACATCGGCGCATCAAGAGCCCAGGGCCGCGTCATCGGGTTGCAGAATACCGTCGCAGGCAAACCATTTCACGTCCAGAATGGCGACTTTACGTTCGGCACTTCGCAACGGACTTCGCTATCGTCCCGTTATGTTTTCACGGCCAGCGCCGGGCCCGATGTCGACGCGGTTCAGATCAACGGCAGCAGGATGGCAAGTTCGCACGGCGGTTCCGTCGATGTCGTCTTGCCGCTCCTACTGGCGACCCGACAATTTGAGACCCAGGAGATCGTGCAATCCACGCAAGTCGACGTGGACATTGCCCTGGTGATCGACCGGAGTGGATCCATGGCCTATGGGGCCAACGAAGTGGCGGACGGCAGCGCGCCGCCAGCGGCGGCCCCGTACGGCTGGAATTTTTGCGATCCCGTGCCCCCAAACTCACGCTGGGGAGACCTTGTCAACGGCGTCAACGTGTTCATCAGCGAGTTGAGTTCGTCTCCCCGCGATGAACTGCTGTCATTGTCGTCCTACGCGACCAATGCGGGAATCGACCAGAATCTGACGACGAACTACTCGGTCATTCCAACGTCGATGGCCGCGTACTCCGCGACGTACTGCGGCGGTTTGACAAACATCGCTGAGGGCATCACGACCGGCGTCAACACGTTTGCCTCCGCCGCGCAACGCCCTTGGGCCGCCAAGGTAATGGTGCTCATGACCGACGGCATTGTCACGACGGGCTCCGACCCGGTGGTGGCGGCCACCAATGCCGCCGCCCAGAACATCACCATCTTCACCATTTCCTTTGCGCTCGAGGCGGACCAGACCCTGATGCAGCAAATTGCCACGATAGGCAAGGGCAGGCATTATCACGCGACAAATGGCAGTGAATTGTCTACTGCGTTTCAGGAGATTGCCCGCAATCTGCCCATTGTGTTGACTCGATAAACGCAAGACCGGACTGAAACCAATGTCGAACGAATCTATGGCGTTTAGACGCCGATTTGCCAGCAAGAACGCCGAGCGGCGCGGAGCGGCAGCCGTCGAATTCGCCCTTGTCTCCATTGTCCTGGTCATGTTCATCTCGGCGTGCATCGAGTTCACGCGACTGAACATGATTCGACACGTAGCCGACAACGCCGCCTACGAAGCGGCTCGCGTTGTTGTCGTCCCTGGCGCCAACGCCGGCGAGGGCGTTGCTCGTGCAAATTGGGTGCTTGGCCAGATTGGACTCACAGGGGCCACCACAACCGTTACCCCCAACCCCATCTTGGAAACGACCTCGATGGTGACCGTCAACGTAACGGTCCCAATTGTGCAGAACCTGTGGATGCGGCCGTGGTGGAGCAGCGGCAGCTATTCCACAAACTTCACTCTGTTGACTGAGCGGGCGCCGATCGTGCAGGTCTCGGCCGTCGGTCCGCCACCGCCACCGCCGCCACCGCCGCCTCCACCGCCTCCGCCACCGCCTCCGCCGCCACCACCACCGGCGCCACCACCACCGCCTCCTCCGCCGCCTCCGCCACCACCACCACCGCCTCCGCCGCCGCCTCCGCCTCCGCCGCCG
>CAYWTU010000900.1:0-1960 GCA_964461275.1 uncultured Pirellulales bacterium
GTCGTCCTGTGGGATTGGCAGGCAGCCAAGTCGCAGACGATTCTGGAATACAAGGACGCCGGGACCAGCGCCGTGGCGATCTCTGCCGACAACCGTTTCATTGCCGCCGCTTCGATGCGTCTGGCGGGAGCTGGCGAATCGATGGTCCGCATTTGGGACTTGGAAGCCAATCAACTTCGCGCGGAATGCCAAGGCGCCGGGCAGGTGGTTCAGCACCTCGCCTTCAGCCCCGACGGTCGCCGTTTGTTGACGGGTGGAACGACCGCTGCCCAACGCGGCATGTTGAAACTCTGGGACACGATGAGCGGACGCGAAGTCTTTTCCATACCATTGCCCGCAGCCCTGCTCACCACCGTCGCCTTCAGCCCAGACGGGCACCGCTTGGTCGCCGCCTTAAGCCCGCTCGATGCGGCCACCATCATCAATGGACGCAACATTCTCGCCGGTGTCATTCACGTCTGGGACGCCGCGCCAATGTCCAACGATGTTTCCCAAAAAGTTGGAATCGTCAAACCACAACCAATTCGGCGAGCCGGAGAGCGTTAGCTCCCGGACTATCTGAAATTTCAAATTTGGTAACAGTTTAGCCGTCTGAAGTTGATGTTGGTGATTTTGGGGGTCTGGATTATGACAATGGCCATTCGCAACACGAAGGCATACGCGAGTGATTGTTATGGCCACGATGGTCGAACTCAAGGTATCGCTGGGGCCGCAGTTGACTCGGGAGCAGGCCGCGGCGATTGTGGCGCAGGGGGAGGAGGCCGCGATTTTCGCGTTGCTGGAACTGGCGGCGTTGTTGGGGCGGGCGGAGGGACTGCGAGCGGCGGTCAGTTCGCCGGCCACTCCGTCGGGGATGCAGCCCGTGCATCAGAAGCCGACCACCACGAAAAAACGCCGGAAAAAGTCGGGACGCAAAGCGGGACATGTCGGCAGTCGCCGCCCGCTGCCCGAGCGGATCGACGAACGCCAAACACATCGGGCGCCGTGTTGTCCGCATTGCACGGGCTCGTTGCAGCTCTGCAACACGATCCGCACGCGCTACACCGAAGACATTCCCGCAGGCACGCAGCCGGTCGTGACCGAACATACGATCCATCGCGATTATTGCCCGCGTTGCCGGAAGCAAGTCGAGCCGAAAATTCCCGACGCCCTGCCCGGCAACCAGATCGGCAATCGCGTGCTGACGTTGTCGGCGTGGCTGCATTACGGGTTGGGGCAAACGCTGGACAACCTTGTGGCGGTCTTCAATCATCACTTGCAGTTCCGCGTGACGGCGGGGGGGCTGCAACAGTCGTGGTATCAGTTGCAACAGATTCTCTTTCCCTGGTACGAACAAATTCAAAACGACGCCTTGGACGCGGCCGTGTTGCACGGCGACGAAACGGGTTGGCGCGTCAACGGCCAAGGGCACTGGCTGTGGTGCTTCAGTTCGTCGCGCGAAACGTACTACTTGATCGACCGCCAGCGCGGACGGAAGGTACTGGCGAAATTCTTTCGCCGCGCCTTCGCCGGTACGCTGGTCACCGATTTCTGGGGTGCGTACAACGCGGTCGTGTGCAGTCGTCGACAGGTCTGTCTCGCGCACTTGCTGCGCGACTTGAAACACGTCGAACAATACAAGCATCCGTCGCCGAATTGGTCGAAATTCGCCAAGCAACTGCGGCGTTTGATCCGCGACGGCCTGCGGTTGAAACCGCACCAAGCGACGCTGGACGCCGCGACTTACAGCGCGCGTCGCGCACGCCTGCACGCGCGCCTCGACGCCTTGATCGCCACCGACTGGAGCGACCCCCAAGCCCGCCGCTTGCTGAAACGTTTTCGACGACATCGCGCGCACCTGCTGACGTTCCTCGACGACCCGGCGGTCCCCGCCGACAACAACCACGGCGAACGAGCGATTCGTCCCGCCGTCATCATCCGCAAAAACAGCTACGGCAACCGCAGCCAACGCGGTGCCGAT
>CAYWTU010000901.1:0-1955 GCA_964461275.1 uncultured Pirellulales bacterium
CGCCTACATCAGCCACGAGGGCAAGGTCCTGATGGAGGGCCGCCCCGCCGAAGTGATCGCCCACCGCGAGGTGCGGCAGGTCTACCTCGGCGAGAGCTTCACGATGTAGGCCGGGGAACGACGATGGCCCTCGGCCCCCGCCTCCAGTTCGCCCAGCGCCGAGCGAGCTGGATTCTCACCCGAACCGGCCACAACGAACTCCGCCGGACTGTCCGCCAGTAGCACGGCCTGCCGCAGCTCATCGGCCGTGTGAACGTCTCGGCCTGCGACTTGCAAAACGCGGTCGCCGGCGCGAATCCCCGCCTTGCCGGCCGGCGAACTGTTCGGCGATTGCACAATGAGCACTCCCGGCGCGTCGGGCGGCGCGGTGTCCATGAGCACGCCCAACCGTCCCGGCAATGGCGGCAGACCGCGTTCGATCTGCGCTTGGGCGGCAGGCCCCTCCTGCCGCGACGGCGCGCGAAACGCCGGAAGTCGTTCGACATTGGCCAGCTCGACGACGCTTCGCAGCAGCAGTCGCGACACCTGTTGCATTCCTTCGGGATTGAGCGTCTCGGGGTCGTCGCTGGGGCGGTGATACTGATCGTGTAGCCCGGTGTGAAACATCACCACGGGAATCCCGCGGACAAAAAATGGATGGTGATCACTGTCGTCGCGCATTTCCCAATTGAAGTGCACGATCAAGTTCGGGTCGTCGTTCTGTCGGGAGAATAACTCGCGAAAGCCGGCGCCTGTGCGCACGCCGAACAACTCCATCTTCTGTTGCCGCAGCCGGCCGACCATATCCAGATTGATCGACATCCGGAGGCGGTCGAGCGGCAGGGTGGGATGGTCGAGCCAGTGCTTCGAGCCCAGCAGGCCTTTTTCTTCCCCGTCCCAAAACGTGAACAGAATCGTCCGCCGCGGACGTAGGCCAGACCGGGTCAGCGCTTCGATCATTTCCAACAGCGCGGCCACGCCGCTGGCGTTGTCGTCGGCGCCGTTGTGGATGTAACCGATGGGCCCGTAGCTGTTTTGCTTGGTGCCGTATCCGACGTGGTCGTAGTGTGCGCCCACCTGGACAACCTGGTCGGTCAGCAACGGGTCTTCGCCGGGAATCGTGGCCAGGATATTGCGGAAGCCTGCGTTGAACGGTTGAAAAAAGCCTTCGCTGCCGGCGGGCTTCAGACCGTGGCGTTCCAATTCGCCTACTAAGTACATTCCCGCCGCACGGCCGCCGGAAGCGCCTGCCTCGCGGCCCTCGAAGGTGTCGCCAGCCAAATGCGAAACGTGCCGCATCAGGTCGTCGCTGGTTACTGATTGCACGGCCGCACGAAGCACCGCTCGGTCGGCGCCGGATGCAACGCTTCCGAGCGGCAGTGCCGCACCGGTCGCGAAAATTACCGCCAAGCCTGAGCGAATGCATAGAAGATGTCTGGTCATACTTGTACGGTTGTAGATGGTCGGGCAATTTGCCGGAGAGCGGGCCGTCAGCTTCTCGACTTAGCGGCAGACACTTGCGTCCTGCGATGAACTTTCGTTTGGGAGGGAGTGTCCGCCGCCTGCGGACGTACAATGGCTACAGGACAGATGGCCCCGCCGTGACGTCGCGGCGGGCGAAAGTATGAGGAACGGGCGAATCTTCCACAACACCAATTACGCCAACGGCTTATGCCAAGCAGGGACGCCGCCCAGTGGCCGGCAAGGAGATATTGCAGGCGCGTCGATAATACTTAAGATACGACGGTTGTCTGCGGCGGTTTGCCCGCGCGGGCGGCCGATCGGTCCAATCGGGCCGAATCGGTGTCGCCAGGCGCGATTGGAGGGAGACTTCCGCCGACAGGGAATCGGCCGACGGTCGGAAACGGCGGGACGCTGCGGCATAGAAAACGGATCGCTTCGTAAGCGGCCCGTAAAGTAATCGGAGAGGTGGCTGAGTGGTCGAAAGCGCGGGTTTGCTAAATCCGTGACCGGGT
>CAYWTU010000902.1:0-1948 GCA_964461275.1 uncultured Pirellulales bacterium
TCGCGATATCCGGGGCCGGCGTGTGTCAACCGCCCCCAACCGCCGGCGGCCACCCCACGGCCCATTGCTTGAAAGCCTCTTGGGAACGTTTACGATAGAGCTATCCCCCTTTGACAGAACTTCGCTGCTGACAGTGCTTTAGAGCGTGCCTAACAACCTTGCTCCCCTGGCGCTTATGCTCCACCATGAGCTGCCTGGGATTCGGTGGTGGTCAGACTTCCGAGACTGACGCCGGATCGGCGGGTTGCGGTCCTGGGGCCAGTGCTCACCGGCGAACAAAAGGTCGTCAAATAATCTGACAACCGCTCCCTAACTCCCGTTGATTCCAGCTAATTGAACGGGCCGCTTGTTGGACTCTAAGACACGTTTCACGCACGTCCCGCGCTCCTGGTAATCCGTCATGGCCTCTGCCGAGCAACCGGGAAATCCGTCGCCGGAAGATCCGACCGCGTCGGCCCCGCCGGAAGCCGGCGCCGAGGCCGCCTCGACTTCGCCCGAGCGGCAGTTCATGCAGGACATCACGGGTGTTGGTCAGCCGAACATGACCAACTCACAGCGCGAGTACCTGCGGTCGCTGCGCGGCATGCAGGACATTCCGCTGGTTAAACAGCGAATTCGCACCCGCAAGGACCGTAGTTCCACCGCGCGTCCGACTCCACGATTGGGTGGGGCGTCGACTTCGGCTCGGCGCGGCCCCGGCTTGTCGACCCGTTTGCGACGGACGATGCGGCGCTGGTTTCGCCCCAGCGGCGACGCGCCCGGCAGCTCGCGAGGCATCGTGGGAGGGCTGCTCGCGCTTTCCCGCGGAACCCTAGGGCGCTCGTCGCGCGGCGACCGCCCGGCCCTGCGTCGTGAAGCCAATCGCAAGAACATTCAACGGACGTTGATCCTCGGGCCGGTCGTGGTCGCTGCTCTGTACGGTTTGCATCAGTGGCAACCCCGTCGCGTCGCGCCGATGCTGCTCGCACGGTCTGAAGCACTGCACGCCGACGGCCAACTAGCCGCCAGCGCCAATCTGCTCCGCCAATACGTGCAACTTCAGCCTCAGGACGCCGCCGCGCGCATCCGGTTGGCCGAGACGTTGGCGCGGCAGGCCGATACGTCCCAGGACGGCGGCACGGCACTGCGTTTGCGCCAGGAAGCGGTCCTCATGCAGCCCGACAGCCCGGCCCAACATCGGGCGCTGGCTGAAGCCGCGCTGCGGCTGCAACGCTACGACCTGGCCGAACAGGAGGCCGACGCGATTTTGCAGATCGTACCGCGCGATTTCACCGCTACCCGACTGCGGGCGCTGGCGGCCTATGGCCGGCTGGTCACCGGGCGCAACATCGCCTTGGAAGATGCGGTCAAAGCGCTGGAACGGGCCGTCGAACAGACGCCCGGCGACGCCGAGTTGGTGATCACGCTGGCGGCACTCTATCGCGAACGCTTTCACGTTCCCAGCAAGTCGGTCAGCGCGGCAACGGCCGATGGCCTTGTGGAACAGATGGTCAGCAAGGCCGAGACCAAGGCTGCGTCGTACTTGGCGCGGGCCTGGTATCGCGAGAGCTATGCGCTGGAAGGGGTGGCGGAAGACCTGGCCAAGGCGCTCGAGCTGGCGCCTAACGACGTGGAAATGCACCTGGCGATGGCGGACTACGCGCGCCGTCACCAGCAGCACCAGTTGGCCGAGCAGCACTATCGGCGGGCTGCCCAGCTCGCGCCGCAGGACTTGCGGTCGTACCTTGGCTTGGGGCAACTCTTGATGGACAAGAGTGAAATGGCTCAGGCCGAAGAGGTCTGGAAAAAGGGCCTCGAGATCCATCGCGAACATCCCCAACCGGCGGTGGCCCTGATCCTGCGGCTGCGTCAGGCCGAGGCCGATATCGTCAGCGGTCGGATCGACGACCCCAAGAAGGCGCTGGACGCGGTGAAACGCGACGTGCAGGGTTTGTCGCTGCGGTTGACG
>CAYWTU010000903.1:0-1945 GCA_964461275.1 uncultured Pirellulales bacterium
TCCATCGTCAGGGCGTCGTGCTGGGCTTTGACGACGTCGCCAATCGAGATCATCCCCGCCAAGCGGCCGGAGTCCACCACAGGCAAATGCCGAATGCGATGTTGGGTCATCCGCCCCATCGCCGATTCGACGTCGTCGGACCGGCCGGCGGTGATCGGCTCGTGCGACATGACGTCTTCAACGCGGACGGCGGTCAGCGGGGCCTGCCGCGAGGCGCATGCCCGAAGGATGTCGCGCTCGGTAATGATGCCCAAGAGCTGTTCGTCGTCGTTGCAGACCACCAGCGATCCGACATTGTGCCGCACTAAGGTATCGACCACCTGTTGCAGCGTGCAATGGGCGCCGATGCTCAAGACGGCGGTTCCCTTGACGCGGAGAATGTCGTCGAGCGTCATCGATCGGCCTCCTAAGAGATGGGTGGGAAGTAGGCCCCTGCGAGGAGACGAACACCGGCCAACTGTCAATCTAACTTCCCGACCAAACCAGGTCAAAATTCTTCGCCGGAGCCGACGGATATCGCACGAAGGGACGCCATGCGCGGTGATGACGTTGGGCTGAAAGGCGCCATCCCACCCGGCGATTGTCGATGCGAATTGACCCCTGGTGCGAGCCGGCTTAGCATGAAACGTGCTTCCCGTGGACGTGGCGGCCGGATGCGAAAGCGGCGCCGGCGGGCAATCGCGGCGGGGCGCCGCACGCCGCGCGGTCTTTTCTCCCATGGGCGTTCGCCCAGCGACGGACCGAAATGAGCACGACCGGTTCCAAACGAACAGGCCCGCCACCCTCGGCGGACCACGATCCGCCGGCCGTCTCGCCCTCGACCGTGCTGCACGTGCCGGGAATTGCTCCGCAGGCCCTCGAGCCGGCCACCGTCATTTCCAAACAGCCCCCGCTGGCCGCAACCTCCGGCCCAGCCTCGGGGCCGGTTGCAATGCTGGCCCAGGAACTCATGGGCCAGACGCTGGAGCACTTTGAGATCCAACGGTTCATCGGCGGGGGCGGGATGGGGGCCGTCTTCGAGGCCCTCGACACACGGCTGAATCGTGCGGTGGCTTTGAAGGTTTTATTGCGCGAACAGGGCGCCGACAGCGAAACCAGTCGCCGGTTCCTCAACGAGGCGCAGTCGGCGGCCCGGCTCGACCATCCGGGAATCGCCCGCGTGTACTACGTGGGCGAAGACCGCGGCTGGCATTACATCGCGTTGGAATACATCGAGGGGGCCAACGTTCGAGACCTTGTGGAGCAGACCGGTCCGCTCCCCGTGGCCGACTCGGTACGCTACGTTTTTCAGTTGACTGAGGCGCTGTCCCACGCCAGCAGCCGCGACGTCGTCCATCGCGACATCAAGCCGTCCAACGTACTGATTACTCCCAGCGGCAGAGCCAAACTTGTCGATCTGGGCCTCGCCCGGCTGCACCAGGTGGAATACTCGGGCGGCGACCTGACGGCCAGCGGCGTAACACTGGGAACGTTCGACTATATTTCGCCTGAGCAGGCCCGCGACCCGCGCGGCGCCGACTCTCGCAGCGACATCTATTCGCTGGGCTGCACTTGGTATTACATGCTCACCGGCCAGCCGCCGTTTCCCGACGGCACGGTCCTGCAAAAGCTGCTCAAGCATCAGGGCGACGCACCTCCCCACCCGCAAACAGCGCGGCCCGACCTGCCGGACGAAGCGGCTGAAATCCTGCTGAAGATGATGGCCAAGGACCCGCGCGACCGGTACCAAAGCCCCAACGAGTTGGTCGGCGCACTATTGATCCTTGCCAATCAACTGGGAGTCCAACCGGCCGCAACGACCGAGTTCGTGTACCTGCCGCCGCCCGGCTCGGCCGGCGGATGGCTGCGAAGGCAACTGCCTTGGTTGGCGCCGGTGGCGCTATTGCTGGGGATTGTGGCGGCGGTGCAATGGGTGGGACAGGTCGAACGCAGCGCCGTTGCGACG
>CAYWTU010000904.1:0-1943 GCA_964461275.1 uncultured Pirellulales bacterium
GGGCGCGTTCACCGGCGCCACTTCCGACCGGCTAGGCAAGTTCCTGCAGGCCGACGGCGGGACCATCTTTTTGGACGAAATTGCCACGGCCACGCCAGGCCTGCAAGTCAAGCTGTTGCGAGTCTTACAAGACCTGGAGTTCGAAGCGGTGGGCGGAACGAAAACCCATCGCGTGGACGCCCGCGTGATTCTGGCCACCAACGATGACCTTGGTAAGCTGGTGGCGGAGGGAAAATTTCGCCAGGATCTGTATTACCGGGTCAACGTGATCAATATCGAGTTGCCGCCGCTCCGCGAACGCGTAACCGATATCCCGCTGCTAACCAACCAATTCCTGACCCGGGTGTGCGAAGACTCAGGCAAGCGCGTCCGCAGCGTCAGCGACGAGGCGATGACCGCCTTGCAGCGCTACCGTTGGCCAGGCAACGTGCGGGAACTGCAGAACGTGATCGAACGGGCGGTGCTGCTGGGCAAGGGCGACGTGATCGCCGTGGCCGACCTGCCGGCCGGGGTGGCGGCAGGCGCGCCGCTGGTGTCCGAGCCGACGTCGGCCGGCTCGCTTAAAACGGCCCTCTCGGCGCCGGAGCGGCAGATCATTTTGGACGTGCTCGAAGCGCACGGCTGGAATCGTCAGCAGACGGCCGATGCGCTCGGGATCAACCGCACCACGCTGTACAAGAAGATGAAGAAGCTGGGCCTGGAAGGCGCGCACGCCGGCGGGCGTTAGGCGAGCCCTTGTCGCCAGGCGGGGGCTTGGCGTAGGCTGAGCGCACCATGCACTCCCGCCCGCAGAATTCCGAACCGCAAGAAGCCGCGGCATGGGCTGCGCGGCTGACCGCGGTGGAAGAGCTTGTTACCCACCTGCAACGCACCGTGGAAGACCTGCACCACGTCGTTTTGGCGCAACAGAAACAGCTCGACGCTTGCGACGCCCGCTTGCGACGCCTGGAACGCGACGTTCAAACGGTTGCCCGCTCGGTCGGCGAGCAGCGCGACCCAGAGGAAGAACGGCCGCCGCACTACTAACGGTCCATCGCTGAGCCTCGGGCGCTCCCCCGATGGCTACGGTGCGTTATAATGTGGCGACGGAATCGAGCGGCGATTCTGTCGTTCTTCGACCAAGGTTGCCCTAGAGCGGCGTCCGATGGGTATTCGCGCCACCTGTCCCAACGGCCACGAGCTGCACCTCAAGGCCTTCCTGGCCGGCAAGAAGGGCATCTGCCCGAAGTGCGGCGCGAAGTTCCGCATTCCCGACACCGTGGACGACGACTCCGATCTCGAACCGGCGACGACGGCGCGAGCGCCAGCCGCCACGCGGCCGGTGCTCAGGTCCACGGCCGCCGGCGCATTCGAAGAGCCGATCGACGACCTGTTGCACGGCCAAGCCAGCGCCGAAGCAATGCTCACGAGCACCCGTGTCGAGAAGCCCGTCCCCAAGCCCACCGCGACGCGAGTCGTGCCCCCCAAACAAGCTGCACAGCCGGCGGCCGCCGTCCTGGCCGAGTCGCCCGACGCCGCCTGGTACGTGCAGTTACCCTCAGGCGAACGTTTCGGGCCGGCGCTGGCTCCCGAGATGCAGGCCTGGCTGGGGCAAGGGCGAGTGCCGGTTAACGCCCTGGTGTGGCGACAAGGATGGCCCGACTGGCGAACAGCCAGCACGGTGTTCATCGGGCTGCCGGCGACCGCGCCAGCCGCCGCCCCTGGGGCCACCGTGATCGCCACCGACGAGTCGGTGCCATTGTCCACCGCCTCGGTGCGCCGCCGGATGGCCCGGCGATTCGAGCGGAGCCTGACGTCGGTGATTGTGTTGGCCGTTGTGGTAGTGGCTTTGGCCGCGGTACTCGTGGCGGTGGTGATCCGCGGGGGATAAGGAACGACCGAAAACCAACTTTCTCCTTTTGCACGTCTCCCCCTGGGAGAAACCGGGTGAGGGGAATTCATTC
>CAYWTU010000905.1:0-1941 GCA_964461275.1 uncultured Pirellulales bacterium
GCGTGGCCCTGCTCGTGAAAGTCGAGGTGCCACTGCTTCGGAGTCTTCGGAGAAGATGTACCGTTTGATTTCAAGGGTGGGCGAGGGTGATGCCCTCTTTTTTTTCGGGTAGTTTTTCCGGCAGCCAACAGCCGAACAGCCAACAGCCGAACAGCCCGGACGGGTTCCAACAGCCGCTACGGGTTCCTCTTCTCTACCTGTTCCGGCAACGAACAGCCAACAGCCGGACGGGTTCTAACAGCCGCGACGGGTTCAGGTTGGCGGTCGCTCGGTAGCCGGCTCGGCCAGCAGCGGCAATGGCAGTCCCAGCGCCGCGCACACCGATCGCGCCGCTTCCGCGAGCGTCTGGCCGTGGTAGGCCGCCCAAAACTCCAGTGCGTTCCCCTTTTGGCCACACTGGGCGTCGAAACACTGAAATACGTTTTTCGCAAAGTTCACCGAAAAGGTGCGGCTCGAAGGTGCCGCGTCATGCAACGGGCAGGGGCCGCGATATTGAGTCGACGAGCCGCTGCTGCGCCGCAGGGGATCACGGCAGCCCACATGCCGCAGGATCTGCTCCAGGCTCAGCACGGAACGCAACGCGCGGAAGTCGATCAGTTGGCGAACCGCGGCTGGGTTGGCCACCGTGGACGGTGCGGAACCGAGGGACGGCACCAGGGGCACGGCGGCCGCGGGCGAGATCGTCGACGCCGCCGCCGCCGCCGCTGGCGGAAGTTTGGTCTCGACGGGCGCGGCGATTAGACTGGAGTCGGCCGTGGTGACCTCCTGATATTCCGAGCCGTGTTGCTCGTTGAGGCCCACGGCCTTTTTTTTGGTGGTCGAACGGTCCGCGGGAGGGACGGGAGTCGTGGCGGCCACGACCGGTTCTGCGACCGGTTCGGTGGGGCTGGCCTCGGCGTCGGGCCGTTCCTCGTCGAGCGGCGGCTGGGCGGGTTCCCACGGATAGTGTTGCGGATCAAACGGCTTCCCCGTCTTCCAAATGGCGAACACCAGCCGCAGCAGCTTCGTCATGCAGTAGCCGAACGCCACATCGCCCCGCACGCCGCGCTCGATCAGTCGGTCGTACAGCGCACGCACGGCGGGGTTGCAATGCGCGGCGGATTTGGCGCAATTCCAGAGCAGGCCGCGGACCAGGTCGTTGCCCTTGGTGCACATGAATTTCTTGCCCGGCGGGATGGGCTGGCCGAACTTGTCCACGCCCGAAGTGGCCTCGCGGGGAAACACGCCGTAGTAACCGACCAGGTCGTTGGCGGTGGCGAAGCGGTCGATGGAGACCGCCGTGGCCACGATCGCCGCGGCGGTCAGTTTGCCGATCCCCTTGATCGTGGCGATCTGGCGGTGCGGCCCGTCCGGCAGCGCGTCGAAAGCCTGCTCCAGCAGTTGCTTCCATTGGTCTTCCGCCGTCAGGCTGTCGCGCAATTGCCGCACAAGTTGCCGCACCAGGGCCTCGGCGACCGCCCCGCTCAGATGGGCCACGGAGGCGCGCGCGGCGGTGTGCAGCTTCTCGGCCTTCTCCGCTCCGACGAAGGGCAGGGCCGCCAGCGTCTCGCGTCGCGCGGCGGCCAGGCGGGCGGCGCTGGGGTACTGATCCAGCACCCGCAACAGCCAGAGGACCGCGATGTTCGAAAACAGCGTGGCCAGTTCGGGGAAGACGGCCGAGAGCAGCTCGTGAAGCTGGTTGGTGAGCCGCGTGGTCTGCTTGGTTTGGGCCTGCAGCCGCGAGGCCACGCGCCGCAGGGCGACGAACTCGGGGCCGGTGCTCCGCGAGGGGGCGGGCCGCTCGACCACGGCGTAACGGGCCATGGCCCAGCTTTCGGTGTCGTCGGTCTGGCGTTTGGGGGAGTGGGCGTGGTGGTAGTCCTTATTTCGCTTGGGCTCGCCGACGGAGATCGACAGCGGCAGGTCGAGCTGGCGGAGATAACTTTCCAGATTGGCGGCGTA
>CAYWTU010000906.1:0-1938 GCA_964461275.1 uncultured Pirellulales bacterium
GGGCCGACCGGCCTCGCCGAGTGACCTATGGCGTAAGCCAATCGCAGGAACCCTTCGCCGGACTGGGGCTCAATGGCGAATGGGACCTAACCGGCGATTGGCAAACTCACGTAGTCGATTTCCGCGCCACCGACGACGAGAGCGCCCCCAGCCTGTATTTGCTGGCGGGCGACGACGACGCGGCGGTTGAAGTCCGCACGGCCCGAATCGCACCGACGACCCACCGGCGCCCGATGTTCATTCAGTTTGCCCCGGAGTTGGGGCCCGTTGCTCACAAGTTTGAGATTGCCGACGACATCACGAGTTCGGCGCTTGTCGCCATTCACGGGCAGATTCAACGAGAGAACGATGCCGCATTGTTGGTGGAGGGGTTTTCCGTCTCGTCGGACCGCGAGTATTCCCTGACCTTTGAGGCCCGCGCGGCCCATGCCAGGAGCATCGGCGTCGGACTGCAAGAGGCCGACCAGCCGTGGGAAAACTTGGGGCTGTCGGCAACGGTCCAGGTGACATCAGCGTGGCGCACCTATGTCATTCCGGTCGCTCCCAGGACCGCCTGTCACGCTGCCCGCGTCAGTTTCTGGTTGGGCGGCGATCAGCACGCCGTCGAAATTCGCTCGACCGAGCTACACGACCATACTGGCCACAAGCTGGCATGGGAGTTTCGCTGCGCCGGCGAGTGCAGCGTCCAATGCGTTCGGCAAGACGCCGGACATCGATTGGAGCTGATTCGATGCGGCCTGCAGCCCACGGACGCGCAGGTGGTGTTTCGCCTGGGCCCGGTTCGCCGTGGCCGCCGGTATCGTGTACGCCTACGCCTAAAGGCGGACGAACGCCGGGGCGCCGTGTTGGCGCTCGGTCAGCGGCATAGCCCATGGCAGGGACTGGCGACGGATGTTTCCATCGAGCTCGACAGGTCGCCGCAAGCCGTGATCGCCGATTTCGTAGCCAAAGCCGATGAGCCTGATGCCGCGGTATATTTGCACGTGGGTGACCATCCGGCGGCGATAAATTTCTCGGACATCGAATGCAACGAGTGCGATGCGGAGCGTACGTGGAGAGTCAGCGCCGACGGCGATGCTCGTGCCACGGCCGTACCGGTCGCCTTTGACGACTCGCACGTCCGCGTGGAGGTTCGGGCGTTGGGGCAACGCTTCGGCGAGGTGAAACTGGTTCACGGCGACCTGTCGGTCGAACAAGCGAGGTGGTACGCGGTACGATTCTGCGCTCGGGCGGCCATGCCGCGAACCGTCACGTGCGGCGTGCAGCAGGACCATGCCCCTTGGCAAGGCCTGGGCTATTTTCAAGAAGTTGCCTTGACCGAACAGTGGCAGACGTTCCTGGGGGGGTTCGAGGCGACGCTGACCGAAAGTCACGCCGCCCTAAGTTGGAATCTGGGCGCCAGCAGGCACGCCGTCGAGATCGCCGATGTCGACGTGTCGGCGGAGGACAGCTTCATGCCACTGAAACTGTCGCAAGCCTCCGGTAGTGGCGGGTTTCTGCTCGCAGGCAAAGAGCAGGGCACGCTGCGCTGCCTGCTGCTGGCCACCCGAGGCGGGGCAGCCGACGTGAGACTGACCAGACCCCTCGTCGAGATCGAGGCCGGCCAGCGGTACCGCCTGCAGTTTCAAGCCCGCGCCGACGCGCCGCGCGAATGCGCTGTAAGTATTTCCCAGGGGGCGGAACCTTGGACCGGCTTGGGGCTCTATCGAACACTGAATTTGAACGATGCGTGGCAGTCGTTCGCCTGGGAATTCGAAGCCACAGGCGGCGATTCGCGGGCCAATCTGAGCTTCTTCGTGGGGCAATCGCTCGTGCCGCTGGAGCTACGGGCGGTCGAACTGTGCGCGGTCGCGCAGCCGGCGACGACCGATGCCTTAGCTGGCCGGACGGCCGATTAGCTCCCCTCTGATCGTGTTCTCGCTAGAATATCGTTTCCCG
>CAYWTU010000907.1:0-1929 GCA_964461275.1 uncultured Pirellulales bacterium
ACAGCAAAGTGGGCGAGAATCGATGCGAAAAGACGGCCGAGATGCAGGGCGGCCGCAAGCCGAAATTCGTTCAGGACATGCGCAAGGTGTTTGAAGACCCCTCGGTCGACGTGGTGACGATCGCCACGCCGAATCACTGGCACGCCTTGGCCGCCATTTGGGCCATTCAAGCCGGCAAAGACGTGTACGTGGAAAAGCCGGTGAGCCACAACGTGAGCGAAGGCCGGCGGATCGTCGAAGCGGCCCGCAAATACAAGAAAATCTGTCAGACCGGCACGCAGAGCCGAGCCAGCAAGGGCCTGCACGACGCGGTGGCGTTTATGCGGTCGGGCAAGATCGGCGAAGTGACGTTGGCCCGTGGGCTGTGCTACAAGGGCCGTGGCTCGATTGGCAACGTGGACGAAGGCAAGATTCCCGAAACGGTGGACTACAACCTGTGGCTAGGCCCCGCACAGAAAACGGCCTCCCGCCGCCGCAGCTTCCACTACGATTGGCACTGGTTCTGGGACTACGGCAACGGCGACCTGGGCAACCAGGGCATTCATCAAATGGACATCGCCCGCTGGGGCTTGGGCGTGGACAACCTGGGCTTGTCGGCGTTCAGCTATGGCGGCCGCGTGGGATATGTCGACTCGGCGGAGACGGCCAACACGCAAGTTTGCATCCATGATTACGAAAGCAAACGGCTCGTGTTTGAGGTCCGCGGCTTGAAGACCGAAGACCTGAAGGGCGCCAAGGTGGGTGTGATTTTCTACGGCAAGGAAGGCTACGTGGTGATCACCTCGTATAGCGCCGGGGCGGCCTTCGATCCCAACGGCAACATGATCCAGGAGTTTTCGGGCGGCGGCGACCACTATGGCAACTTCCTGGAGTGCGTCCGCACCCGCAAGGTTGAGGCTCTCAACGCCGACATCGAACAGGGACACCTGTCGAGCGCCTTGTGCCACCTGGGGAACATCTCGTATCGGCTGGGAACCCAAACTCCGGCCACCGAGGTCAAGGAACGGTTGGGCGACGACGCCGAAGCGGTGGAAACGTACAACCGGTTCGCCGAACATCTGGAGGCCAACGGCGTGAAAATGGCCGATACGCAACTGCGGTTCGGGCAAAAGATCGCCATCAATCCGGCCACGGAGACGATCGTCGGCAACGATCAGGCCAGCGCTATGCTGACGCGCGACTACCGGGCGCCGTTTGTGGTGCCGGCCGCGGGCCAAGTTTAACGCGGCCCAGTTTGAATGCGCCGGAGATGATTGACGACAAGGTGCAGCTTCTCTACCACGAGGGGCCGTGCTTGGTCGTGAACAAGCCGTGCGGATTGCTCACGCAGGCCCCGCCAGGCGTCGATTGCCTGGAGCTGCGGGTCAAGCGCTGGCTGCGAAACCGCGAGGGGAAGACGGGCAACGTCTATCTGGGCGTGCCGCACCGGCTCGATCGGCCGGTGACCGGCGCCCTTGTTTTGGCTCGGCACGTTCGAGCGACGCGACGACTGGCCGAGCAGTTCGAAGGCCGGCTGGTGCGCAAGGTCTATTGGGCGTGTGTCGAAGGGGCCGTCGAGCCAGCCGCGGGCATCTGGCAAGACTGGATGATCAAGGTATCGGGCCAGCCGCGCGGCGCCGTGGTGGAGCCGGGCCATAACGAGGCGCGCCTGGCCGTTTTGCGTTACCGCACGCTGGGGCGAACGCTGCTTGGCAGTTGGCTGGAGATTGAACTGGAGACCGGCCGAACGCACCAAATTCGGGTGCAGGCCAGCACGCGGGGCTGGCCGGTGGTGGGCGACGCGTTTTACGGCGCCGTACATCCCTTCGGACCGCCGGAAGAAGACGAACGGCTGCGGCCCATTGCGCTGCACGCCCGCAGCCTGACGTTTCGACACCCGATGACCCAGGAGCGGGTGGAGATTGTCATGCCACCGCCGGCGGCGTGGGG
>CAYWTU010000908.1:0-1917 GCA_964461275.1 uncultured Pirellulales bacterium
ATCAAGCGGTTGCCAAGGGTGGTGCCCGTCAGCGTGTCTGCCGCATCGCCGCCGACAACGTTTTCGATGGTAGTGGCCGATTGCAGGTTAAGCGTGAGGCTGGCGTTGATGACTTGCGCCGTGGCGGTGGCCAGGTTGATCGAGATGGCCTGGGTGGACGTGGGTGAGAAATCGAGCGTGTCGATGCCGCCGAGCGTTTCGTTGATTGCGTCGCTGCCCAAGGCGCTGTCTGCGTCGAATAGATACCAGTCGTTGCCGGCGGCGCCGGTGAGCGTGTCGTTGCCGCCGGCGCCGATGAGCACGTTGGCGTTCGCGTCGCCAGTGAGCGAATCGGCGCCGCTGCCGCCGGTGACGTTTTGAACGCCGCTGAGCGTGGAAATTGCGGTTGCCGAGGACGTGCCGAGATTGACGGTCACCGCGGTCGAGTACGGCCCATAGTTGAGCGTATTGGAACCGCTGCCGCCGATGACAGAGCTCACCACCCCGCCCGGCTGCATGATGAACGTGTCGTCGTTGGCGCCGCCATCGAGCGTCGTTCCGGCGACCGCCGTGGCGGTAACGGTAAACGTGTCGTTGCCCCCCAGGCCATTGACCGTTTGCGATTCAACGCTGGTCAGTCCAACGGTCAAACCGCCGATGCTCAGCGCTACTCCGGCCAGCGAAATGGCGTCGGCGTTGGCGGTGCCGACAAGCGTTATCGAATCGGAACCGCCGAGGCCGTCGAAAGTCATGCTGCTAGGAGAGCTGACGGAGATCAGCGGACCGCCATTCAGTTGCACGGTCGCATTGCCGGACGACTGATAGGTGAGCACCAGCGTGTCGTCGCCGGCAGTGCCAAGGTAATTGAGATCATCGACCGTAACGACGAAAGAGGCCGTGCCGAGGCCGGCATCGTCGTCGGTCACGCTGACCAAGACCGTGAGCGGACCTCCGATCGTGTAGAGATGGCTCAGCGAGAAGGTCTTATCGGGATTGAGCGTCAGCGCCTGGCCGCCGGCGCCGTCGCCATAGTCGACCGTCGCGGTCCAGGAGTCGGCGCCGGGGTCGGTGAATAATCCACTTCCCGTGAACGTGCTGCCCGCCTGGATCGTGCCAGCCGAGCCTGCACTAACCGCCGGGGCGAGGTTGTTGACCGCGACCGCCTTGGCGCCGGCGGCGGTGTGTGTGCCGTCCTCGTCGACTAGATCGACGGTGATCGTACGGTTGGCGTTGCCGTCGGCGTAGACGTGCGTCTTGACGCCATTTGTGGCGTAGGTGTCGGAGTTGCCGTCGCCCCAATGGACGATCCACTGAGCGACCGTGTCGGCGCCGGGGTCAGTGACCGCGCCCAGCGTCAGCGAGTACGTCGAGCCCTCGTTCACGTTGGCGTTGCCCGTTAGGGCGATCGTGGGCGAGGTGTTGTTGATGGTCAACAGAACGGTGGCACTGGTGGTGACGCCGCCGTTGCCGTCGTCGACGCGGACCTTGACATTACGTGTACTCAAGCCGTTGTTGATTCCCAAGGCTTGCAGTTGTGCCCAGTTGAGCGTCGGCGCAACGCCGGACGCGTCGCCGAAGGTGTTGTCGCCGTTGACGTCCCAACTGTAGGTCAATGGATCATTGTCGACATCGCTGGAGCCGGAGGCGTCCAGCGCCAGCGAGCCGCCTTCGGCGATCGTGTAGGGTCCGCCGGCGTCCGCCACGGGAGGCGTGTTGGACTCGCCGTAGCGCTGGCCATAGTTGCCGTAGCCGCCGCCGTCTTGGCCGAAGCTGGACCAGGTGACCAGGAAGTTCTCGCCCGTGTTGTCGATTGCCACGGTCGAGAAAAACTGGTTCCCCGCCGTGGTCGTATTGACCTGAAACTCGCCGTCCTGCGCTACGCCGGCGGCGTTGTATCGGTGGGCGTAGAGGCCGTATCCGCTGCCGTCTTGATTCAGG
>CAYWTU010000909.1:0-1917 GCA_964461275.1 uncultured Pirellulales bacterium
CTCCCAAGCACTCCCTGCCGCGGCGATGAGTTTCGCCACCTTTCGGGCCGGCACATCACGCTCGTCACCGACCTGCCGTCGTCGGCCGAAATCGACGCCTTGCCGGCGGCGTTTGACGCGGCCGTGCCGCAGTATTGCCAATACTTCGGCGTGCCGGCGGAGAAGGCGCAGCAGTGGCGCGTCGAGGCGTATCTAGTTGGTCAGCGCGACAAGTTCGAGGGCGCTGGCCTGATGCCCGCCGACGGCCCGCGATTCTTGCACGGCTACGCCGAGGGCGCACGGCTGTGGGTCCACGACCAAACCAGCGACTACTATCGCCGCCACCTGCTGCTGCACGAGGGGACGCACGCGTTCATGTTGTCCTTCCTGGGCGGTTGCGGCCCGCCGTGGTTGATGGAAGGGCTGGCGGAACTCGTGGGGACACACGCCGTCGAAGGCGGCCACCCAAGGCTCAACTGGTTTCCCGCCAGCCGTGAACAAGTTCCGCTCCTGGGCCGAATTAAGGCGATCCAAGACGCACGCTCGGCCGGACAGAGCGTGCCGTTGTCGGCGGTGCTCGACTACCGGCCCGGCGATTACCTACAGAACCCGCCCTACGCCTGGAGTTGGGCCGCCGCGGCGCTGTTGGAAAACCATCCCGGCTATCGTGCCAAGTTCCACGAACTAACGCGGCGGATTCGCGGCAGCCAGCTCGAGACAACGCTGCCCGAGGCGCTGGGGGACGAGTGGCCGCTGTTGGTCGAGGATTGGCAGATGTTCGTGGCGGGCTTGGAGCATGGTTACGATTTCCAGCGGGCGACGATCGACTATACGCCGGCGGCGATGAACGTCGTGCAGCCGCAGGAAGTCACGATCGCGGCCGATCGCGGCTGGCAGAACACCGGCCTGCGGTTGGAAGCGGGACAGCGGTACGAACTAAGCGCCTCGGGGCGATATCAATTGGCCGCCGAGCCTGTCGTGTGGTGGAGTGAGCCTGGGGGCGTTTCCATCCGCTACTACCAAGGTCGGCCGCTGGGCGTGCTGCTGGCGGCTGTGCGGCCTGACGCCGTGGCGACCGATAGCCCGTCGCCGCTGCTGACGCCGATCGTCGTTGGGTTAGGCACGACGTGGACGCCCGAGAAGTCGGGCACGTTGTTCTTCAAGATCAACGATTCGGCGGGCGAATTGTCGGACAACGCGGGGGAGTTGAAAGTAAACGTGCGGACGCCATAAGGCGGCACGGCAAGATTGCGGTGCGGGTTAGCCGCCAATTGACGCCCCGCGCTTGAATTCCAACAATGGACGCTTCTGGTCCATCAGCGGATAAATCGTCCGCGCCCAGCGCCACGTCTGGGCGGCGCCCCCCACGAGAATCGCCATGAACTTCATCGAACAACAAGACCCCGAGGTGTGGCGAGCCATCGCCGACGAAGCGGTGCGCCAGGCCGACGGCCTGGAGATGATCGCCAGCGAAAACTATGTCAGCCCCGCCGTCATGCAGGCGGCCGGCAGCGTGCTGACCAATAAGTATGCCGAAGGGTATCCCGGCCACCGCTACTACGGCGGATGCCAGTGTGTCGATGTGGTCGAAGAACTGGCCCGCGGCCGAGCCAAGCAGTTGTTCGGCGCCGAGCACGCCAACGTACAGCCGCATTCGGGCAGTCAGGCCAACCAGGCGGTGTATCTAACGCTGGTGCAGCCAGGCGACACGGTCTTGGGGCTGAACCTAGCCCACGGCGGACACCTGACGCATGGCATGCCGCTGAACGTGTCCGGACGGCTGTACAAATTTTTCAGTTACGGCGTGACCCGAGACACGCAGCGGATCGATTTCGATCAGGTGGCGGCATTGGCCCGCGAGCACCGTCCGAAACTGATCGTGGCCGGCGCCAGCGCCTACCCGCGAGGGATCCCTGACGGTCGGGTCGCGGCGATCGC
>CAYWTU010000910.1:0-1913 GCA_964461275.1 uncultured Pirellulales bacterium
TGGTTGTTCGTGCCCAGCGCGTTGACTTGCCGGGTGTCAAAGCCGCTGGCCGTGGTGTCAAAACCCGGGCCCGCTAGCCGGGCCAGTTGCTCATTGGACGACAACAGCGCCGAATTGGGCGCCATCGGCCCCAACGTCGCCGTGTTGCCGCCCGCGGTCGAACCGTCGAGCGTTGCCGTGTCCGTGCCGCTGGACGCAATCACTTGCACGCTTTGGAAGTTGCGGACGACGTTGGAATAACCGGCGCCGTACAGGTGAACGTTGTCGGGCCGCGCCAACAACGTGTCGTCTCCGCCGGAGTCGTACAGTGTCGCCGTGCTGGCGGCGTTGAACGACCAAACCGACACGCTGGGGAAGTTCTGGGCGTAGACGCTGAAGCTGCCGCCCGTCAGGCGCGTGTAGTCCGGTGCGGCTATCACGGTGTCTGCGCCTGTGGTGCCGTAAACCGAAGCGATGTCGTTCCCGGCGCTGGCGAACGCCCGCAACGACTTGAACCCCTGGGCGTAGGTCATAAAACCGCTGCCGGTCAGGTGCGCGGTGTTGGCGGTCGACAGGAACTGGTCGTTGCCGGCCGAGTCGTACAGACTGGCCCGATCGTTGCCGCCGCTGGCGTAGCTGCGGACCTCGTCGAAACCTCGGGCTGTGTTTTTGAAGCCCACGCCAGACAGAACTGTTTCGTCCGAGCGGGCCGACAACGAGTCGTCGCCCGCCGAATCGTATAGGCTGGCGGTGTCCACGCCCGTGCTGGTCAACGCCCGCACATTGTCGAAGCCCTTGGCGTAGTTGAAGTAGCCCGGCATGGTCATCTGGGCGTAGGTGGGCGTGGCCACCAATTGATCGTTGCCGGCCGAATCGTAGAACAGCGCCGTGTCGTTGCCCGCGCTGGCAAAGGCCCGCGCCTGGTCGAATCCGTTGGCGCCGGCAATAAACCCGACTCCGGTCAACAGCACGCTGCCCGGCCGCATGATCAGGTTGTCATCGCCCGTCGAATCGTAGACGTTGGCTTGGTCATTGCCGCTCGCGGCGGTGGCCCGGGCGTCGTCGAAGCCGCGAACCTGCGTCACGAAGCTGTAGGCCACTGGGCCTGCCAGCGTGAGCACGTCGGGCCGCAAGGTCAGGCTGTCGTCGCCGGGCGAATCGGTCAGCCGCGCCCGATCGAAGCCGGTGCTGCCGTTGACGCGAACCGTGGCGAACTTCGAGAGCACCGTGACCAGTGGGTTGGTCGAACCGTTGCCTGTCGTCAAGCGCGCCATGTCCCAACCGGCCTCTAGCAGGTCATCGCCGGCCGAGTCGGCCAGCGTGGCCTGGTCGCGGCCCGTGGCTGAGACCACGTTGACCATCGGAAATCCGTAGACCGTGAAGGTCAGTCCACTGCCGGCGAGCGTCAGGACGCCCGGCCCGGCGGTGACCACGTCGTTGGCCGCGGTGTCGCTCATCACGGCGTTGTCGGCGCCGCCCGTTGAATTGGCAACGACCTCGGTGAAGCCGCGTGCCGCCAGCGAATAGGTCTCAAGCGTGGTCGGATCGACGCCCGTAAGTGTACTGGCGGTCGGGCCGGTGACCAGTTGATCGTTCGTGGTGGCGGCGTCGCTGAGGCTTACCGTGCTGCCGGGGCCCGCGTTAACCGCAATGTCCTCCGCGCCCGCCAGCGTGATGACGAAGTTGCCGTAGTCGATGCGGCCGGTGGTGGGCCACAGGTCGGCGTCGATGTCCAGCCCTTGGGCGTTGACGGTCACGTTGTCGCGGCCCGCCTGGGCGTCGAAATTGAACACGCCACCGGCCGAGCTGAGGTTGGTTGTTGCGCCGTTTACGACGATCTGGCTGCCCGCGGCCGAAAGGTTAATCACCACGGTGTCGTTGCCGGCGGTGCCGGCCACCGTAGTGACGTTGGGGTTGAAGCGAAACGGCTGGAC
>CAYWTU010000911.1:0-1905 GCA_964461275.1 uncultured Pirellulales bacterium
CTCTTTGAGCCCGAATTCGCGCTCGTCCATTTGCTGCTTGATCTGATCGGCAACGGATTGAGATTCCGCGATGATGCGATTGCGCTGATCGAAGCCGGGAAGCTCGCCCGACCATCCCAATTGCTGGGCCGCCGCCGGGACAAGCTGTTGCCATTTCTCTGGCGTGTCGGCAGCCATTGCAGTTCGCGCGATGATTTCATTCTTCCGCTGCATCATCGTGAAATCATGCTCAGCCTCGCCGCGTTCGTCTTGCGCGTCCTGGCGCTGAATCGTGCGCTGCCGATCCTGCTGCGCCATGCGGTCTTGTTGCGCGGCGCGGAAGTTCGACAAATAGCTCCCGAGCACGTCGGGCTGTTGTAGTTCGGCCATCACCTATCTCCCGAACAAGATGCGCTGCGCCTCATAGGGCGTGTTGATCGAGCCACCACCACCGAACGCGCCTCCCTTGTAGGCGCCGTATGTGCCCGCCAATTGGCCGAGCACATTGTTGACGGAGTTGGCGGTGTTGATCGCCGCATTCGCGCGCGCGTTGCCCGCCGACAGCATCGATTGCGCTTGGCCAGATGCTGCATTCGCCCCGAATTGACCCGTCTGCGCCGCCGCGCTCTGGCCCATGTCGGTCATGCCGCCGATGCGGGACAGGTAGTTGTTTGCGTCCCCGAGATACAGTTCGCCCACCCGGTCGCCAATCTCGCCAAGCGTGCCTCCACCAAAGAGGTTGCCACGGGCGGCACGGGAATTTTCGACGGCATTGACCGTGCGGTCTCTCAACATGGGCAAATACGGGCTTTCGGTGTAGCCCTTCCACGCATCTTGCGCTGCACCCTGTCCGCCGAAGCCGAGTAGGTCGCGGTACTGCCCGAGCGCACTGGCCCCGCCCTCACGGTACGGGGCAAGGTCGGCTCGCGTTTGCTCGTATTGCTGCTTTTGCGTGGCAGCCGCCTGCGCCGCCGCTTTCTTCTGCGCGCTCGCGGCCTTGTTGCCGGAATAGATGCTAGCGCCAGCGCCAGCAACCGCCGTGGCGGCCAATACTGCTGCTACAGGCATATCTCTTCTCCTGACCATTCGCGCCACTCAGCCGCGAAGGCTTCCGCCTTCGAACGCTGCCGTCGCGCGACTGCCGCTAAAACGTCACTGAGATTGCGCAGCTTCTTTTGCTTGGCCGCCCAATCCCAAAAATCCAATCGCCAGAATTCCGCCCCGAGCTTCTTACCGTTTCGCCGTGACGCCATCGGTGCCCAGAAGTAAGGCCGCCAGCCGAACGAAAGAGGCGGGCGGGCGTGGGGGCAATCATCCGGGGTGTAGGTGTAAAGCCGACGCGCTGGCGTCTCTAGGAACATCCATTCGAACGCTTCGTGCGCTGCCTCGACCAGTTCACGCCCGCGCCCATCTTTCAGGAAGAACGTGTGCAACTCGTAGGCTTGACCGTCCTCGCGCTTCGGAACGAACAGAAACCCGCCACGTTCCGCCATCAAAAGGACGTTGGCCTCGCTTTCGACGATAGGGCCAAGGTCCATCGGGAATTCTGTGTCGTCGAACGAAACGTGCTCGCGAACGTCGTCATGGTTTATAATCGCGTTCGCTCGGCCTGCGAAGAACTCCCGGCTGATCAAGTTTTGACCCAGGTGTTTGCCTCAGTCGGTAGCGTCGTCGTCGTCGCCCCGACCGTGAACGTCGCGTCATTCGCCGCATACGCAACGAGCGCCGGATATTCAGAATTCGTGATCACCGACCCGTCCAATTCCAGATAGCCGCCGCCGGGCTCAACCGTCGATTTCCACGTGATCCGCGTTCCGGTCTGAATGAGGCTGTGCGCGTAGTCGAGCAAGCCCTGGAAGAACGCCACGATTTCGCGGTCGTCTTGGTGCAGCTTGGCGGGGATGTTCTGGTGGCGGACTAGGGTCA
>CAYWTU010000912.1:0-1897 GCA_964461275.1 uncultured Pirellulales bacterium
AGGGGAACAACAGGGGGAACATAGAAAAGCATTACTTCCAAAGGAGTTACATAGGTTTGTTCCCTTTGTTCCCCCTTTTTGAAAGAGATCTCTTTATAGGAGCCTCCCACTAAATCGTGACGGACGATGGACTGCGTCAGAGTGTGTATGCATCCCCAGCGCCAGAAGAGGGAACAGGGGGAACATTCGGCGCAACCCAATAGTTTGAATCAACTTAGGGCTCGCGAAAAAATAACTTGAACAATTCTGTGGTTTTACTTACGTGGGGAGATGGTGTAGTTCCATTCTCCGTGGAAGGTGTGCGGCTTCATTTGGACGCGTGCGAGTTCGTCGTCGCTGACCTGAATCTTGGTGTCGTAATGACGGGTGTCCAGCGCAGCCTTCACGAGCAGGCCGCCTTTCGTCGTGGTGCTGGCGATCAGCTTCACGATGGCTTGATGGCTGACCAGCGGTTGACCGCGCCAATTCTGTGTGATGAAGCTGAACATCCGATGCTCGATCTTGTTCCATTTGCTGGTGCCCGGTGGAAAGTGACAGACGAACAGTTTGAGCCCCAAGTCGTCCGCCAGGCTTTGCAAGCACCATTTCCACAACCGCGACCGACTGCTGTTGCTGCCACCGCCATCGGCCGTGATGAGCAGTTGTTTCGCGCGGGGAAACCGACGCTGTCCCATCTCTCGCCACCAGCGTCGAATGCTGTTGACGGCGAACTGGGCTGTGTCGTGGTCGATGCCAACGTTGACCCAGCCTTGGTTGTTCAAAATATCGTACACGCCATACGGAATGGCCTTGCCCAGTTTCTCGTCTTGGAAGTCGTGCACACGAACTTTCTCGGGCTCTCCTTGCGGTCGCCACACGCGGCCAGAATTCTTGAAATCCCCGACCAATTCCTTCTTTTTCGTGTCCACGGAGATGGCCGGTTGTCCTTGTCGGTCGAACCGCCGCACGCTCTCGTTGAGGTACTCGAATTGGGCATTGCGGTCGGGATGCGACGCGCCTTCGCGCGTCTTGCGATTGGCTTGCAGACTATAGCCGGCTTGTTTGAGCAGTGCGGCCACGGTGCGATCGCTCACGGGATGTTTTTGTCGCGTCAACTCGGCCGCCAGCTTGGCGGTGCTCTTGCAAGTCCATCGCAGCGGCGACTCCGGATCGCCGCGCGTCACGGGTTCTACGAGCGCCTCCAACGCCGCCAACAATTCCGGATCGGTATCGGCCAAGGCGCGCCGGCCGCCGCCGGCGCGTCGCACGCGAAGCGCCTCTGCCTCCCGTTGCTTCGCGGGCAGTTTCAGTTCGCGCTGGCCGGCCGTGATGGTCGTACGCGACATGCCTGTCGCACGTGCCACCGCCGACACGCCGCCGCGCCCCAATTCGCGAGCTTCCGCCGCCGCCCATTGGCGGCGCAACCGTTCATCCATTCCGGGCCGCAAGGCCCGAAACTTCCGTCGAATGCTCACCATGGCAGCAGCGGCTGTCATGCGCGAACCATCGCACAATCCGCCGCCTGAGCCAAGATCATTTGTTCAAGTTATTTTTTCGCGATCCCTTAGGTTGTTCCCCCTTGAGCGCGTAGTGTCGCCCGCGGGGGAACAGCAACCACACCCACAGGAGTTCGATCATGCCCTCGCCAGTGAACCAGAAACTCTACAACGCCTTGGTGGACGTCTTCGGGGCCGTCCAAATCTCCAACGAGGGCGCAAACGCCTTCGACGTGACCCGAGAGCGGTCCATCACCAGCGGCAAGCTGCAATGGTCGGCGCGCTGTTGGGGTGAGTACTACCGTGTTTGCTGTCCATTTTGTCGCGACCAGCGCCAGCGTCTTTGGATCAATCATCTTTGGGCCGAGTACGACGACGCGACGGGCGACGACATGTTGTTCTTGGCCCACTGCTACAACGAA
>CAYWTU010000913.1:0-1889 GCA_964461275.1 uncultured Pirellulales bacterium
GAGGCCGCGGCGCGCGTCACTCCTAGTCCACGTCAGGTCCGCAGCGCCGAGTTAATCGACTTTTCCGGCGCGAACCAGAGGGAAGTTGCCGCACAGGCACAAGCGCTGCTCGAACAGCTCACCGCGGCCATTCACGCCAACGCCGAGTTTTCCCTGGGCGATTTGGCCTACAGCGTCCATCGCCGCTCGTCGGCATCGCCAGGCCCATGCCGCGCAGCCGTGGTGGTTCGAAATGTCGGCCAATTGGCCAATCACCTGCACGCGCTTATCGAGCACTTGACGAACAAGAGCGAAAAGAAGCTGCCCCCCGGCGTGTTTGTGGCGGCAGCGCCGCTCGGCGGCAAAGTGGCTTGGTTGTTTCCGGGCCAAGGATCGCAGTACCCCAATATGCTGCGCGAGGCGGCGCTGGAGTTTGCCGAGGCTGCGGCTTGCTTCGAACGGGCTGACGCAGTCCTGGTCGACAGGTTTACGAAGCCACTGAGCGCCATGGTGTTTCCGCCGCCGGCGTTCAACGACGCCGATCGGGCGGCGGCTCGCAAAGAACTGAAGATGACCGATGCGGCGCAACCCGCGTTGGGCGCCAGCGACCTGGCCGCGGCGCGGATTCTGTCGGCGTTTGGCGCCGCGGCTGACATGGTGGCTGGCCACAGCTACGGTGAGTTGGTCGCGCTGTGCGTGGCTGGCGCGATGGAGGAAGATGAGCTGTATCGGCTGTCGGCGGCCCGGGGCCGGGCGATCGTCGATATGTGCCAGGGTGGCGGGTCGCGCGAACTGGGACAGATGCTGGCGGCTCGCGCCTGCGAGGCCGACACGCTGACCGCGCTGGGTGATTGCCCCGACGTTTGGCTGGCCAACTTGAACAGTCAGCGTCAGACGGTCATTAGCGGCACACAAGCCGGACTGGCGCTGGGCCAAGAGCGTCTGGAAGCGGCCAAGATTCCCTGCACGCCGGTTCCGGTGAGCTGTGGATTCCACAGTCCGTTGATGGGGCCGGCTCGCGATCGCTTCGCCGAAGTCCTCGCCCAAGCGTCGCTAGTCGCGCCGCAGTTGCCCGTTTACAGCAATACCACCGGCAAGATGTATGGCGTCGAGCCGGCCGCCATTCGTTCCACGCTGGCCGAGCATCTGGTCCGGCAGGTTCGCTTTGCCGACGAAATTGAGGCGATGCTCGCCGCTGGGGCCAAACTGTTTGTCGAAGTAGGGCCGGGCCGCGTCTTGTCGCGTTTGGTCGACGACATCGCCGGGTCTCGGCAGCACGTTTCGATCCCGCTTCAGGATGCTCACGAAGACGGCCTGGTGAGCCTGCTCGACGGGCTGGCCCAACTTTATGTGTACGGCGCGCTGTCGAACCTTAGCCGGCTTTATGAGCATCGAACCGTGAATCCAATCGATCTTACAGCGTTGGCGATCGCGAAGCCGCCGGCGTTGCCGCGTCACGCTTGGCTGGTGAACGGCAGTTACGCTCGCCCGGCCAGCGAGCCGCGGCGCGTGCCCAAGCCGCTGGCGCGACTCTCCTCAGCGAAAGACAACTTGCCTAACACCCTCGTGAAAACTCAAACGTCGCCTATGTCCGCCTCCAGTTTCGACCGTCACGACACGTCCGCCCCCGCGACCGCTGTGCCCGCAACTCCGCCGCCGGCGGCAATTCCCGCGCCCGCTGTCATTGGCCTGTCGCCCGCGGCGGCGGCATCAGCGCCGCTAACGGCGACGATGGTTTCCGTCGGCGACGACCCGTTCGCCCAATTTCAGCACACGATGCGGCAGTTTCTGGCCACGCAGGAGACGATCATGCTGGCCTATCTGGGCGCGGCGCCGGCGCCACCCGCGCCATCGACCGTTTCTCCGCTGGCGATATATGAGGCGCCGGCGGCCATCACTGCGCCGCCTCC
>CAYWTU010000914.1:0-1882 GCA_964461275.1 uncultured Pirellulales bacterium
ATATGCGACGGTCCCTCTCGCAGGCGACAGTTCAAGGAGCGGCCTTGTAATCGTTCGCAGGCCAGGGACAGGCACAATCCCGGCGCGCCGGGATTGTGCCTGTCCCCCCGGAACCGCTGGTGAACATGCCATCCACCTGCGAACGATTACATCGGCCCCTATTCCACGATCCTCCGCAGCAGGATGCCATTGGCCGTGTTGTGCGTTTTGCCGCGCTCGAAGGCCATCGGCAGGCTGCGATCGAATAAGTAGAACGCCTTGTGCCGCTCGAGGTTCCCCTCGTCCGTCCCCAGCTCCTTGCCGAGCCGCAGCCCGTCGGGGAACGCCTGGGCGTAATCCTCGTCGGTGTACCAGGGATACTCCTCCCGCGGCGCCTTCTCGACCTGGCAGTAGCCGACCGTGATCCAGATGGCATACACGTTCGACCGATTGGTCGCCGTATTGCCGAGCTTCTGCAGGAGCTCGTAGCGGAAGGAAGGGTTGTGCGCGGTGTTTCGAGCGTTGTTGACCGTGTCGCTATTGGCCAAGAGCGGCTGCACTTGATCGGTGGCGGGCGTAGCCGGCAATTGCGGCACGGGACGCAGCAATCCCGCCCAGACCTCTTCACGGTTTGCTGCCATCGGGTCTGATTCCTTCCTTTGCAGTTCGGGCAGCGGCACGAACGAGTCGGCGCCGGCCGGGCGAAACGGGTTCGCGAAGAACGTCGGCAAGGGTAGGACGAACGCGGGCGACATCGGATCATTCGTGAGCGGAAACTGCAGGTCTCCCGCGTTGCCGTGACCCGCGAAGCCAGCGACTACATCGCCTGACATCGAATACAGGTAGCCTAGGCGGGTTGCAGCGCCGTATCCTCGCCGGCTGCGCCAAAACTGCGGCCAGTTCACGATCGCGTCAGCGGCGTTGCCCGGAGCTGCCGGATCGATCGATCCTGGCCCAGTTCCTGCGGTGCCCGTCACGCCATTGCCGGTCAGGTCGTTCACCAACCCGCGCCACACGAGCGGATCGAAGATCGTGTTCAAGTTGATCTTGCCCGGTTCGCGCAAGTTCGACAGTAAGTTGTGCGGAGCGTCGAACGGAAACGGCCCCTGCATCAAGTCGGCCGGCAAATTGACCGCTTGCGCGCCGATTTGCGTGCCATAAGTGGCTTGAAAATAGGGCCTCGGCGCCGGCACGCCGTTAAGCTGGGCCGATCCTGGGTCGAGGGGCGTTCGCGTCCCCACAAATCGCGAAGGCACATGCACGAAGTCGAGCAGGCGATGGAATTGCAATGCGCTAGCGGTCGCGGCTGCATTCACAGAGTTCGCCGCGGCATTGTTCGATTCAAACAAATTCTGCTCATGGCCAAACGTGCTCGTGTTGAAATTCGTTGGGTTAAAGTCGCGCTCGTTGCTTGTCGCGCCCGCGTAGCTCTTGGAATAGCCGCGCCCAGGCCGCGTGCCGCCACTGGCCACGGGTTCCGCCAGTAGCCGCGACGACGACAGCGCCGGCACTTGCAGCAGTTCATAGGCGCTTACGAAGGGGCGATTCGGCCAATCGAGCGTGGCGACGGGTAGCGCCGCAATACCGATACCGCCAATCGCCGCATTGATCGGATCGCCCAGGTATTCGCTGGCCGGAATATTGGCCAGCGTGTCGGTCATGCTGCCGGCTTCAAACGGCCGGTAGTTCGCCACGCCCGAGTAGTCGGTATAGCGGGGGCGATATTTCAGCCCTATCGAGGGGGCTGTCGAGCTGTAGTTTGCGGCCGTTGCCTGGCCCGGATCGGCCTGTTCCGGCGTATAGGTAAAGTTCGCGTAACCCAGCGTCGACTTCAGCAGCGGACGGCCAGGCAAGCTGTTAATCGTTGTCCCGGTAGCGGCTTGCGCTGCGTAGTTCTTTGACC
>CAYWTU010000915.1:0-1881 GCA_964461275.1 uncultured Pirellulales bacterium
TGTGCAAGCGCCGCAGTTGCCGTTGTTGCAGCCCTCTTTAGCGCCGGTCAGCCGGAGGATATCGCGGAGCGCCTCGAGCAGGCTCTGGCGAGCCTCGCAAAGGAACTCGACCGGCTCGCCGTTGATGGTCGCACTGACCTGAATCGTCTTGGACACGGATTTTTCGCCTTGGGGACTGCGGAAAAAGTTGGGATGCCTGGGGTGACCATCGAGGGACGCGAATGTGACCTGCAAATAGGTTTGTGTCGTCCGACGCGTCGAACCCCCGGTCACTGACCGGGGGGCTAAGAATTCGTACGCTCGATTCTGAATACCTTACCACTCATTCGCGCTAGTATTCCGCCGACGGAGGCGCCAGGCCATTGAGTGGTTTACCTTGCGCCCGTGCGGCAGCCACGGCCAGCGCTCGTTTGGTCATTACGCCTACCAAGTGCAGCCGGTAATCGGCCGGGCCACGGCGATCGCTGATCGGCTTGGCGGATTTCTTGGCCAACTCGCCTGCGTGCTCGAACGTGGCGTCGCTTACCGGTTGGCCCACCAAGTAGGCATTGGCCTCGGCTGCGAGCACCGGCGTGGGCGCTACGGCGCCTAAGGCGACGCGGGCGGCCGTTATCGTCTTGGCCGCGGCGTCCAGTTGCAGCCAGGCGGCGGCGCCGACGACGGCAATGTCCATCTCGTTTCGCGGAATGAACCGCAAGTAGCCTGAACCAGAATTTGGCGCCGGCGGCGCGAAACGCAGCGCAACCAGAAATTCGCCGCGGGTCAACACGTTCCGTCCTGGGGCGGTGCAAAACTCGCGGACCGCCACGGTGCGCGTCCCCTGTGGTCCGGCGATGTCGCACTGGGCGCCTAGGGCCAGCAATGCGGGAATGGAATCGGCGGCCGGCGAGGAATTGCACAAGTTGCCGCCGACGCTCGCCCGCGATTGAATCTGCCAGCCGCCTATAATCCGAGAAGCGTCGACCAACGCCGCGTAGGACGCCGACAGATGATGGTCGCCGTAGATTCGCCAACACGGCACAGCGGCCCCCAGCCGCAAGCCCTGCTGCGAGTCGTACCGCAGTTGCGCCAGTTCAGGGATCTTCTTGACGTCGACCAACAGGTCGGCCTCGCGCTGCCCTTCGCGCAGTTGCACCAGGATGTCAGTGCCGCCGGCCAAAATCCGGGCTCGGTCACCGCGAGCCGCCAGAAGGCCGACGGCCTCGTCGATGCTGCCGGCGGCAGCGTAGTCAATGTCTTTCAAGTCGGACCGAGCTCCATGGAAAGTACAAGGCGCCTCGCTTGTCGGGGCGGGTTGACCGGCAGTATCGGGCTGTAGCGGCGCCTCGTCAAGTTTGCCAGGCGGGCCGGCCCGTCGCGAACGATGGCACACCGATGCGCGGAGGACGCAGAGAGCATATTGGGGGAGGTTGGGGATCGAATTAGCACTCGAGTGCTTGCCCACCGCCGGCGCAGCGCGCTAGAATTCCCTGCTTCGGGGCATGTTTTCGTCCAATACCTTATTCCTTCGCCGAGCCAGGAGAAACAGCCATGGCCACCACCGTCGAAACCGTGCGGAAGCCGACGATTCGTCAAACGCAGTGCTTCATCGGCGGCCAATGGATTCCGGCCGCCAGCGGCAAGACGTTTGAAACTCTGCACCCGGCCACGGAGGAAGTGATTGCCCCGGTGGCAGAGGGCGACGCGGCCGACGTGGACCTGGCGGTGGCCGCCGCCCGCGACGCCTTTGAAACGGGCCCCTGGGCCAAGATGGACGCCCGAGAGCGCGGCCGCTTGATGCACCGGCTGGCCGATTTGATCGAGGAGGAGAAAGAAGAGCTGGCCGCGTTGGAAACGCTCGACAATGGCAAGCCGATCCGCGACAGCCGGGCGGCCGACCTG
>CAYWTU010000916.1:0-1879 GCA_964461275.1 uncultured Pirellulales bacterium
AGCCAGCTCGTAATCGTCGTCCGAGAGGAACGAACAAGCGACGCGTCAAAAAGTACAAGCCGTCTCTGTGGTAGGAACGCTCTCCCGAGAAGGCGACCGGATCGAATTGCCCCCGTTCCCCAACTCGCGCGTTCACCAATTCATTTGCTACGCCACAGACGGCGTTACCCCGGTAGGGACCGTGATGGCCACCGAATTCATGCTCGTCGGCATTGAGAGGCCGTTATTGTGAGATCCTGCGGACGGCGCCGGCGCGCGAAAGTACGGCAAGTACGCACGACCCCATAAGCTGGCTAAATGGTCCGGTTATGCCGGATATTACCTCATTGCCGGTCGTGCCGGCGGCCGATGCTAAACGTACGGGCCGCGCCAGTCCCGGGGCCGAATCGCCCTTGGCCGACCGCCCAGCCGTCCCGAAGACCCATCGATCGCCGAATTTCGCACGGGGGGAAGACATGTCGCGCCGAATCATTGCGGCCGCAATCTGCGCCGCCGGTCTGAGCTTGTTCGCCGCAAGCGCTGCCGCCGAACAGGCTTACGGTCGCCAGTGGGGCCGGACCTACAACACCCAGGATTGGAACCGGTTCTACCATTACCCGTACGTCTACTACCCGCAGAATTTCTACGGGCCGGACTACTTCCGCAGCGCGGAAGACCTGTACTACCGCTACCCGCAAGAGATGCGGATTCCGGTCTACAACACCCGCTGGCACAACGAGTACCCGCAGGCGCGTAAGTACCACAGCGGTCACCACTTCATCCTGGACATCTTTTAGAGATTGCCGGACGAAGGCCCTGCGCGACGCCGGCGCTCGGCTATCGATGGCCGCCGGATTAGACGCTGCCGGCCAGGACATGGGCCTGACCGCGGCTCTCGGCCAGACGCGTATCGATGCCGAGCACAAACGACGTGCTCCACGCGCCGGAATCGTCGGGCACGATGAGCCAGTGCGGCACAACGGCGACCGACTGATGCACCAACTCGAACCCGCCTTCCGATTGGCTGACGGTTTCAATTGGAAAGGTCCAGAACCGGGTCGGGCCGCTGGCCACCAGACTGACGTCGATCCCCAGCCACTCGTCGCACAGCGCCAATTGAGCGGCGTCGACAAGGTCGAGTTGCACGCCTAGTTGTCCCATCCGCGTTCCATGGCCGTCGTGGAAATAACGGTCGTCGGCGCCGGAGGGCAGCCCGGCGAAATTGAATTCGATGCCGAACAACACCGGCGCACCGGGGGCCAGGCCCTCAAGGCTATAGGCGATCTCCAGAGCCGGCCGACCCGCCTCGAGCGCCACGAGCTTGGTCAGTTTCACCGAACGGCCATCGACCTGACCGGCGCGGGTCAGTTGCACCTGTACCCGGCCTGGATTGCGGCGAAGCTTCGCCTCGAATACGCCGTCCAAAAAGTCGCCTCGCGGCTCGGCCTGTCCGGCGGCCAATTGCTGCAGCGTTGTCTCCGGCGCCCAAAAATGATCCAACAAACTCTTGCGCGGGTAGTTGTCGTACTGCACTCGCTGATCGAGTCCTGGCTGTTTGAAGACCACGCGGTCGTGAATGCTGGACACCGCCGCATCGCTGGCTTGCACACCCGCCAAGACCTTGCGGTGATAGGCCTCGGGCCGCCGCGTCAGCGTGGCGCCCAGGTTGTGGCAGATCGTCCGGACATCGAGCTCGTACAACTGGCCTCCGCGCCCGGGGGCAAAAAGCGCCACCAGCTTGTCGCTGGCCAGTTGCACCTCTTGTCGCGCGTCCAGGTTGAAGTCGCCGGAGGCGGCCTCGACCCAAGGTTCGTGCCGGCCAAGTGCGGCGTCGAGTAAAGTGGCGGCCGCAATTAGGGGTTGTAACACCGCGTTGCGCAGGTGCGGCAGATAGATGCCG
>CAYWTU010000917.1:0-1871 GCA_964461275.1 uncultured Pirellulales bacterium
ACTTGGCCGCTGACGTCGGTCAAGCGATAGTCGCGGCCGGCGTGGCGATACGTCAGCCGCTCGTGATCCAAACCCAACAGGTGCAGGATCGTGGCGTGAAAATCGTGCACGTGCATTTTTCGCTCGGCCACGGCCACGCCATATTCGTCTGACGCGCCGTAGACCATTCCACCGCGCACGCCTCCCCCCGCCAGCCACGACGAAAACACCTGGTGGTGGTGCTCGCGCCCCTTGGCGTCGGCCTGTTCGTGATAGGGCGTGCGGCCGAACTCGGTCGTCCAAACCACCAGCGTGTCGTCCCATAACCCGCGGGCCTTGAGGTCGGCTAGCAGAGCCGCGATCGGACGATCGACGTTCATGGCCAGCGGCGCGTGCGTAAGCATGTCGCCGTGCGCGTCCCAGTTGTTCGTGATGTTCGAGCCCACATCGATCAATTCCACGAATCGTACGCCCCGCTCCGCCAGACGCCGCGCCATCAGACACTGCCAGCCAAACCCGCTAGTTTGCCCCGGCGCCAGGCCGTACATCGCCAGCGTCGCCGCCGTTTCTTGCGATAGGTCGAACGCCGCCGGCGCCTCGATCTGCATGCCGAACGCCGTCTCGAACGAGCGGATGCGGGCTTCGACCGCGGCGTCACGACCGCTGGCCGCCAGATGCCGCTCGTTGGCTCGGCGGACCCATTGAGCTTCAAGCGCCTGCAACGCGGCGCGCCGCTGACGTGGGACCACGTCGGCAATGGGCGTCGGCCCCGGCGTCAGGTGCGTCCCCTGATGGCAGCCGGGAAGAAAGTCGCTGCCCCAGGTCTGCGTTCCAGCATAAGGCGGCGCCGGGGCGATCGCCAGGAACGACGGCAGATTGCGGTTTTCGGTTCCCAAACCATAGCTGACCCAGGCGCCGATGCTGGGCCGGGCAAACGTGAACGAACCGGTGTGCATCCCCAGCGTGCTCTCGTAATGATTCGTATGGTCGGTGCTCATCGACCGAATCACGCACAGGTCGTCGACTTTCTCCCGCACGCAGGGAAACAGGTCGCTGACCGGCGTGCCGCACGCGCCCCCCGGCCGAAACTCCCACTGCGGCCGCTTGAAATACCGGGTGAACTGCCCCGGCTTGCCCTGCCAATTGTCGACGATCAGCGTTTTGCCGTGGTCGGCGGTCAACCGCGGCTTAGGATCGAAGCTGTCGACGTGCGAAACGCCCCCCGTCATGTACAGAAAGATCACCCGCCGCGCGCGGGCCAAATGATGCGTTGGCCGCGGCGCCAGTGGATCGCGGGCAGCACGGGGCGTTTCCTCGGCGTCTGCCTCGCTGAGCAACGCCGCCAACGCCAGGCTGCCCAATCCGCCGCCGGTCTGCGCCAGCCACCGTCGACGCGACAACGGGAGCGCGCGCTGGTCACAGACTTGGCATTGCGCGGCGGGCGGTTGTGGATTCATGGATTACGCTTCCCGTCATCACTCGACGAACAAGAATTCGGTCTGACACCACAGCCCCCGCGCCAACGCCGCCCAGCACGCCAACTCTGGCGCCGGCTCAAAGGTTGCCGCGGACAACTGGGCGCCATATTCGGTCAAGAATTGCTCGGCCGCTTCCGACTCCGCGGCCGTCGGAAGGCGACCCAGCGTCTGGAGCGTTGCTGCACGAAACCGTTCTCGTGGGTCGCTCCAGGACATCAGCCGGCGGGCATAGTTCTCCGACTGCGCATGAATCTCCTCGCCATTCAACAGGTACAGGGCCTGCGTCGGCACATAGCTGCGGCTCCGCACGGCGGTGCTGGCGTTGGGGTCCGGCCCGTCAAAAAGCGCCAAATAGGGGTGCCGCTTAATCCGTTGCACCATCAGATACACGATGCGCCGGTTCGACGGATACAC
>CAYWTU010000918.1:0-1864 GCA_964461275.1 uncultured Pirellulales bacterium
GAACCACGGCATGGCGGTGGCATGCGCATGGTTACAAAAGGCTAGCCAGAGCGCGGTATGGCCGGCCGCAGCCAGCGACCAAAGCAGAGCGTCCAACGGTGTGGTCGAAGTCACTTCCATGCACTCTGCTGCGACGAAGACCGATTGGTGGGGGTTGCATCCCTAGGTGAATCGAGACGTGAGATCGGTTAGTCGACCTCAAACCGACCGGTGGGGCGAAAAGGAAAAGGTCAGCCCACGGCTCTTGTTCGACTTTTTTTTCGGAACCCAGTCAGGCGGGCCCCACACCCGACGTGCTGCCGATCACGGCCTCCACGTTCTCCAACAATTGATCCAGCCGGAACGGCTTGTAGAGAACGTGGCGGATGCCAGCCTGTCGCGCCTTGACGATCGAGTGGCCGGCATCGTAGCCAAACCCGGTCATCAATACCAAGGGCACTACGTCGGTGATTTCGCGGAGCTTGCAGAAGAATTCGTAGCCATTCATGTCCGGCAGGCGAATGTCGGCGATGATTACGTCATACCCGCCTTGTAGCAGCATGTAACGGGCCATGTATACCGCTTCGGCGCCATCGGGAGCCGTCTCGACGATGCAGCCAAACCGTTCGAGCAAGGCGTGGGCCGCGCTGCGCACGGCAGGGTCGGCGTCGGCCACCAGCACCTTGCGATTGCGGAGTGTGGGCCGTTCATCCTGCGCCAGGCCTTGAGGTGCTGCCTGCGTGGGAGTCAGCCGATGCCCGACCTGTTGAATGACCGTCTTGATATCGCGGGCGTTGCGTAGGATCCGTTCCAACCGCTCGACCAGCTCCGGTTGGTGGCCGATATAGCGCTCCATCACGAACACGGCGTCGTTGAGGATGTCGTCGACCGGCAGCGCCACCTCGCGGTGAATGGCTTCGACACTTCGAGCCGCCGCTCCTGCTTGTTCGGCCGCCAAGAGTTCCAGCGTGTTGATCGCCACCGCCACGTCGCGCGTGAAAATCTCCACGAACTGTTGGTCGCTCTCAGAGAACGCCCGCGGCTCCGGACTTTCCACGTTGAACGTGCCGATCACCTGTTCCTGCAACATGAGCGGCACGGTGAGCGAACTCTTGGCCCCCGCGCACCCCTCGAGGTACAGCGGATCCTTGGTGGTGTCTTCACACAAGTAGCTCTTGCCGGTGGCGGCCACGAACCCCGTGACGCCGTTGCCCGTAGGCTCGGCGTAGAGGTCGCGCGTGCAGGCCTCTGGCACCATTCCCACGGCCAGCAACGGCACCAGGCGCTTGGTGTGCTGCTCGAGCATGCGGATTTCCAGCACGTCGAAATTCAGCAGGTCTTTCGTGTAGCGTTTGACGTTTTCCTTGAGCAGCTCAATGCGCTGCTCGACCGACATGTGTTCCAAGTCCGCCGGCCGCAAGCCTGCCAGTTCGATGCCGGCCTGGTGCAGCGCTTGCAGCTTCTGCTGCTGCAAGGTCTCGCGCGTGATATCGCGCAGTGTGACAATCGAATGGGCTGCCGCTCCATCGCTCTCACGCACCGGCAAGCTGCGCAACTGGAAGTAGCGGTTGTCCGCCAGTCGCAGCGTGGCATGGCAAGCAATGCCGCTGTTAAGCGAAGTTTTTAGCGGAGAATAATCTGGGCCCAGGGTGTCGAACTGCCCAAGTACTTGCTCAAATCATAAACAAACATTTGAAGTAGATTTTAATCCTTCATTTTCAGGTCAAATAAGAATACCTGTAGATTCGGTAAAACCTTTAAAATTAGACGAAAGAAAAATAATAGCAAGAAGAGCTGCTATGGAGCTTAGACCTAATACACTAGTTAATCTAGGTATAGGTGTTCCTGAAGGAGTTGCTATGGTAGCCAATGAAGAAGGAATTGG
>CAYWTU010000919.1:0-1858 GCA_964461275.1 uncultured Pirellulales bacterium
CGAGGGAAAAACCGGGAACTAACCTGCCCCCCGCTCGCCGAACGGTCGCACCGCGATTTGTTGCATGTAAGATGGTCTACTCCCGACCGGCCCTTCGCGCTCTGACACTACACCTTGAGAATCTCCTGCAATGAGCATCCGTAGTATCGTCCGCTTCCGACTCTTCTGGGCCGCCGCTCTGTGCTGCACATGCGCCCTTAAGGCCGGGGCCGCTCCGCAGCTTTTCGTCGGCTACGACAGCCCGCGCGGCGCCTTGCCGAACTCGCTACAAGCGCAAACCGACTTTCAGAACTCGTTGTATTCCTTCGGCGTCGACACGCTGGAGAGCCTGCCGGGCTTCACCGCCGATCCCACGCTCTCGTTTGGCGCTGGCGGCCTGACGGCCCAAGCCAACGTGAAGTATTCGGTTTCGTTCGCCGCGCTGGCCATCAGCGGCAATATCAGCCTCTTGGACGACGGCCCGCCGGCGGCCGGCGGCGGCGCCATTCCCGACACATTTACGTTCAGCTCGCCCGTGACCGCTTTCGGCTCGTTCTTTTCCAACGTCGGCGACTCGGTCGCCAATACGATCACATTGCAGCTCGAGAACACCCTGCGGGGAACCAGCAAAAACGTGGTCGTGGGAACCTATGGCCCCGGCGGCGCGTTCAACAACGTGGTCTTCGCAGGCGTGACCGACAGCGAGCCGTTCAACCGCGTCACGCTGGTCGAATCCAGCGACTACGACGGCCTGCTGTTGGACAACATCACGGCCGGTTACGTCGAGCGGGTGCGGACACTGGTGGTCACTTCTCCCGACAGCAGCCAGATCCGACGGGTCGATTCGCTGGGGCAGATTGCGGTTTTGGCCGGCCAGGCCAACGGCGTTTTGGCGCCGTTGGGGGCGGCGCACGACGCGGCAGGAAACGCCTACGTAGGCGACGCGCTGTTGGGCAAGGTGTTCAAGATCGACGCTGCCGGCGCGCTCACCACGTTGGCCACCGCGACTCAAGGCGTTGTGAATCCCACGGGCATCGCTCCCGACGGCGCTGGGAATCTGCTGGTGACCAACTACTTGACGTCGCAATTGGTGCAACTTACCACCGCTGGCGTGGGGACGCCTGTGGCCGGACCGGCCCAGGGGTTGCAAGGCCCGTTTGACGCCGTGCGCGACGCGGCGGGCAACACGTACGTCGCCAACTTGGACGCGCGGCAGGTGCTCAAGATTACGCCTGGCGGACAATCGAGCGTATTGGCCGGCCCGGCACAGGGACTCTTCTCGCCGATCTCTGTGGCGGTAGATGGCGACGGTGACCTGTTCGTGGCCGACGTGCTGTTGAGCAAGATTTTCAAGATTTCACCCGCCGGCACGATCAGTACGTTCGCCAGCCCCGCGTCGGGCCTGATCGCCCCCACCAGCCTGCGGTTCGATGAAGAAGGCATTCTGTACGCGGCAAATTATCTGGGCGACAACGTCATGCAATTCGACGCCAACGGGCAAGGCGCCGTTTTTGCCCAAGTCGCGCGGCCATGGGGGTTGTCGTTGGAGCCTGCCAGCGTCGCTCTGGTGGCGCAGGCGGCTCGCGTCCCCGAACCAACCGCGGCGGCGCTCCTATTGGCGGGCTGGGGAGCGCTCGCCGTGGCACGGGCCAGACGGCGGCATCGCTTCACAAAATCGTCGCTACTGAAGGTGCGGCGTTTCCGAAAGCGCGGCTAGCGAAGTTGGGCGTACTTCCCGGCAAAGTACAACAGCGGCTGCCCCTCGCGTGCCTCGCCAGCCACGATTTCGCCTATGAAAATGTCGTGGGCGCCGCCGGGCAGGATCGCCTTCAACCGGCAATCGACGTAACCCAGCGACGTCCCGAACACCCGGGCGCCG
>CAYWTU010000920.1:0-1856 GCA_964461275.1 uncultured Pirellulales bacterium
CGCTGGTCATACGAATAATCGGCCGTGCCATCGACGGTGGAAACGAACTGTTCGACCCTGCTGGCCGCGTCATAGCTCCAGGAATAATCCGCCAGCGTGGTCATCCCTTTGGCGTGGACCATGCCAGTCAAACGCGCCGTGTCGTCGTAGCTGAAACTGGTCGTCGCCACCAATTGGCTGGTCCCGCTGCTGGCGTACCGCCGAATCTGGTCCAACTGGTCCGCCACATCGTAGCCGAACTCGGCCCGCTTGTAGGCCACCGCGTTGCCGCCGGATTGGCTCTGCTGCGTGATGCTGGCCAGTAGGTCGCGGCCGTTGTACTCGTACACGTTCTCAAAATCGTCGTCGCCGTCGAGCACGGCCGAGACCTTCGTGCGGCGGTCCGATTGGTCGTACGTGTAGTTGAGCACCACCTCCGCGACGCCGGGCGTGCCGGCGTTGCTCACGCTCTTGACCATGTCGCGGGAGCTGTAGGTATACGTGTACGCCGAGAAGTCATCAGCAATCGAGTGGAGCCGGTTGCGCACGTCGTACGTACTCTCAATCGTGTTGGTAACGCTGCCGGCGACCACCCAGGTTTCGGTCGTCAGCCGGTCAAGCGGGTCGTACTCGAATTGCGTAATCCGGCCGATGCGGTCGATCTTCTTGGCCAAATTCCCAACCGCGTCGTACTCGAAATACCTCGTCAGCGCCTCGTCATCGACGGTGATCGACTCCATCACTACGCGGTCCCAGGCATCGTAGAAATAGCTGGTGACGTTGCCAGCGCCGTCCGTGATCGACTGGAGATTGCCAAAAACATCGTAAGCCCAACTCAGCGTGTCCCCGTTGGGATCGATCTGCTCGATCCGGCGGAACAGGTTGTCATACTCGTACGTGGTCGTTTCGTCCAGTTCGTTGGTGACGGAGAGTACGTTGCCGTACAGGTCGTAGACCGTGGTCATGCTCGGAGCCGGATCGCCAGTCCCGATCCCGTCCGGGTCAGGATACGTCACCTTGATCTGACGGCCGAGCTCGTCATATTCAAACGTGGTGACCCGGCCGAGAGAGTCGGTCTGGGTCAAGGTTTGTCCGGCGGCGTCAAACGTGTACCTGGTTACCGGGCCGCGCTCCAGGACACGGATCGCGTCGGCCGTCACTCGGCCGTCGGCGTCATCGGAGAGCACGACTTGCAGCGTACCGTCGGAAAGCGTGAAGATACCCAGGTTCTGCCAGACAGTTCCCGAAACTTCCTCTCCTTGGGCGTCGGCAGTGAGGTCAATCACAAAGGTCCCCTCGCTCGCCGCGCCGTCGAGCACAGTGAATGGGGCGTTGGTGGCATTCGTCACGTCCGCCTGCCAGGTGATGAAGACTTCATACTGCTTGCCCGTGTCAAATCCGTCGATCGTCCAGGTGGCCGTGTTGGCGCCGCTGCCAGCCGGAGCCCAGGTGTAATCGCTGCCGTGCCAATCCGTGGCGCCGCTATCCACGTACGTCCAGTTAAGCGGGTCATCGGTTTCGAATGCCGGATCCGAGTCATCGTCGTCGTCCAACGTTTCGTCAAACGGCGGGTCACTCGGATCTTGGAGCGGGGCGATTACTTCTTTTTGTCGATTCTGGTTGTCATAGCGGTGTTCCGTGATGTTCCCTTCCGGATCGGTCTGGAAGATCAGGTTGCCCGCCAGATCGTAGGCGAACTCCCAGATGGGCGTGGGAGAGTTGGCGGGCTTAATCCGCTTCGTCACTCGATTGTGATTGTCTAGAACCGTGTCGGTGATCCGGTTGTCCTGGTCGATTGTGCGGACTCCCCGGCTCAAGATGTCGTGCTTGGTCTGGATCGTGGTGCTTTGCGTCGTGGGGCTGCTGGAAACGATGTG
>CAYWTU010000921.1:0-1856 GCA_964461275.1 uncultured Pirellulales bacterium
TGATGGTCACTCGACCGCCGGCGATGGCCCCACCCGCGATCTGAGTCACGTTCGTGCGCAGCATCTCCAGGTTGGTTCGATCGACGATGGCGAACATGCGGTGCCGGATGTGGCGGTTCTCCGCGCGGCCGACCTCGGCCCCGAGCCGCGGCGGCTGCGCCGTGTCGTCCTCCACCTCGAAGAAGCCGACCGTCATCCACACCGCGAACGTGTTGCTGCGGACCGTGAGGTTATTGTAGATCTTGTTCAGCAGCTCATGCCGCTGATACGAGTGGGTCGTGGTTCCCGGACTCGAGAAAGGCTCGAACAGGAGTTGGTTGTGCCGGACCGTGCCGCCGCCCGAGGCGACGCCGGTCACGCTCGGGTTCGGATCGAAGTACGTGAAGCTTGTCGTGGTTGGCACGGACGTGACCACGAACGAGCCGTTGTAGGCGGTGTCGGCCACACCGGCGATCGTGACCAGTTCGCCGACCTGGAACCCGTGCGGCGTGGTAGTCGTGATGGTGACGTCGTTGTCAACCACGTCGGCCCCTGTCGGCGCGGGAGCGACGGTGATGGTGGGGTTATTGGCCCGGAAGTAGGTGTTATTCACGCCGCGCCCGTAACTCGTGACGGGATCGCTGGAGATGGTGCCGCCGCCCGAGTTGGCCAGGCCCGTCGCCGTCGGATGGTCGTAGGTGAAGGCCGTCGTGCTCAGCACGCCCGTCACCGTGTACAGGCCGTTGTAGCTCGCCACGGCCACGCCGGACACCTGGACCACGGAGCCGACCAGCAGGTTGTGCGGCGCGGTGGTCGTGATCGCCACGACGCTGCCCGCCGGCTGGCTCGCCCCCGGCACCGTCGCCCCCGCGATGGCGATCGTCGCGGATTGTCCGGTCCCAAGGCTGAGATAGGGGCGGTCGCTGTTGCTCGGCACGCCGGTCGGCGTCCGTGACCGGACCATCGCGGCGAAGATCGGATCGATGACGATGTCGGCCGTGCCGCCGCCCGAGGCTCCCAGGCCCGAGACGGTATTGGTGTACGTGAAGGTCGTGGTGCTGGGAACGGAGACGATCGTGAAGGTGCCGTTGTACCCCGTGACGCCGACGCCGGTAATGGTGACGCTGTCGCCGCTCTGGAAGTTGTGCGCCGCCGTCGTCGTGATGGTCACGGTCGTGCCGGACTCGGTGGCGCCGCCCGAGGCGATCGCGACGGCCGGGATGTGGAACGTGTTGCCCGGCTGCGAATCGCAGAGGGCGCGGAAGACCTCGAAGTCGTTCGGCCCCATCGTGTTGATGTTGATCTTGCCCGGCACGCGCCCGCCCGGGATGTAGCCGTTGCCCAGGCTGCCGGTCGTCACCAGGTCGAAGAATCGGTAGAGTCGCTGCGTCGCGCTGGTCCAGCGGACCAGGTGCTGCGACAGGATACTCGCGTCCTGCCGGCAGCCACGCTGGAAGTAGTACGTCAGCTCGTGCGGCTTGACACCGGCCACATTGATCAACTCCATCGGGCTGATGAGTCGGCGATCGAGGTGCGGCAGCCAGTCAAACGTGGTCTTGAGCGTTTCCCCGCCCCCCGCGTTAATGGACGCCGGCTGCGTGTTCGCCTGGGCGTTGTGGCGGTAGAAGGTGTGCAGCGGCTGGTTGGCCGGATTGGCCGGCGGCCCCAGGGGGTTCTGGGAGACGAGATTGCTGGTGACCTGGCCGGCCGTCTTGGGGGGGAGACTGAGTCCCGCCGCCTGGGTGTACGTAAACGTGGTGCTGTTGGGGACAGTCACTATGGTTTTGGTGCCGTTGTAAGTAGCGCCGACGGCCGTGACGCTCACACGCTGGTCCTTGACGAGACCGTGCGGGGCGAGCGTCGTGATCGTCACTTCG
>CAYWTU010000922.1:0-1853 GCA_964461275.1 uncultured Pirellulales bacterium
GACTCACGCGATCTCCAATATCGCCTGGGACGCCGCCACGCGGGACTACTACGAAAAGCACGCGCCCGAGGGCATGCTGTTTCAGAATCTGAAGACGTTGTTTGGCCACGTGATCGCGTCGGGCCAGGCGCTGATTTCCAATCGGCCCAGCGACGACGTGCGGGCCGGCGGGCTGCCCCAGGGCCATCCGCCGCTCGAGGCGTTTCTGGGCATTCCGTTCGAGCATGACGGATACGTCGTGGGGATGGCGGGGTTGGCCAACCGAGTCGGCGGGTACGACGCGTCGTTGGTCGATCGCCTGTTGCCGTTGTGTCGAACGTGTGCGTTGTTGACGAACGCCGACCGCAACGAGCGCCGCCGTCAGGAGGTCGAACAGTCGCTGCGCGAAGACAACGAGCGTTTTCGCCAGATTTCGGAGGTGCTCAACAACATCGCCTGGTCGATGGTGCTGTACCGCGACGACCGCTTGGATGTGGAATGGCTGAAAGGGGACATGGCCAAATTGCTGGACTACGAGCCGGAAGAGTTGGCCGGACTGGCTTGGCTTAAGGCGGTCCATCCCGACGACCGGCCGACGCTGTTCAGCAGCTTTCAACTGTTGCGCGAAGGCAAGTCTTACGTTTCGGAGTACCGACTGGTCAACCGCAGCGGCCACATCCATTGGGTTCGGGGCACGGCCACGCCGGTCGAGTTTTTGGCCGATGGCGTGTCGCTTCGCGCCTTGGGGACGGCGGTGGACATCACCGAGCGGAAACAGGCGGAACTCGAGCTCGTGCGGCAGCGGCAGGAGCTACAGGCGATTTTCGACGCGGTCCACGCCCAGGTGATGTACCTGGATCGCGAGGCCCACGTGGTCCGCCACAATGCCTACTCGCAGCGGATCACCGGACTTAGTGACGAGCAGATGCGTGGGCGAACTGTGCTCACGGCCGCCCCCACCTGGGACGATCCAGCCTTGCGCCATCAACAGAGCCTGGACGTGATCCACTCCGGAACGCCGCTGCTGGGGTCGATCGAAACCTTTACCGCGGACGGCCGGACGCGCTGGGTGCGGGTCGACAAGGTCCCCACCCGCGACGAAAACGGAACGGTCAGCGGCTTGTTGTTGTTCATCTACGACATCACCGAGTCGCATCTGGCCGCCGAGCGGTTGGCCCAGCAACAGGAAGAACTGGCGCACGTCTCGCGATTGAGCACCATGGGGCAAATGGCGGCCGCCGTGATTCACGAAATCGCCCAGCCAATCAGCGCCATTCGCAATTTCGCGACCGCGGCCCTCAGCGCCGGCCGTCCCAAGGCCGGCGGCCCGGACAAGCGCGACGACTACCTGCACAACATCGTCCGTCAAACCGAGCGGGCGACGCACATCATGGATCGGATGCGGAGCTTTGGCCGCAAGACTGCGCCCACTCACGGGCCCTGTGACGTCGCCGCGCTGCTGGGTGAAGCGGCCGATTTGGTGGCGGCGGAGTTGCGGCGACAGGGAGTGCGTTGTCGCGTTGAGCCGCCGACGATTCCCGTACAAATTACGGCCGATCGCGTGCAATTGCAGCAAGTGCTGGTCAATCTGCTCAAGAACGCCGGCGAGTCGCAGGCCGAGTCGGCTGCCGCCCGCAAGACAATCTGGCTCCGCGCCGTCGCACACGACCAAAATGTAGTCATCGAGGTCGAAGACCGTGGAGCGGGCATTCCTCCGGAGGTTTTGCCCAAACTGTTCGAGCCCTTTGTGAGCACCAAAAAGAAGGGGATGGGCGTCGGTCTGGCGATCTGTAAATCGATTGTCGAAGCCCATCAAGGGACGATCGACGCCGTCAACAAGCAGCGCGGGGGGGCCACATTTCGCATCACGCTGC
>CAYWTU010000923.1:0-1852 GCA_964461275.1 uncultured Pirellulales bacterium
GTCATTATCTACCGCTGTTCGGTGCTTGGATGAGCAATTCTTGGGGCCGCTGCTTGTTGGCCTGGGTCGCACTGGCGCAGCCCGCGGCGATGCTCGGCGCGCGCCAGGCGCCCCTGCCCGAACCAGCGCCCCTCGGTGAGACCAACACGGTCGACCAATATTTTCCCAACGGCGCGATCAAACGCCGCACGGAAATGCGCGAAAACGCCCAGGGCAAGCCGGTTAAGCACGGCTTGGAAATCGAACTGTTCGTGGGAGGCGCGAAGCAGGCCCAGACCGTCTGGCGGGACAACGTCCGGCACGGCAAGCATCAACAGTGGTACGAAAATGGCCAGCCGCGACTGGAGGTGGAATTCGTCGACGGCCGCCGCAGCGGCGTCGAGACGTTTTACTCGCCGATAGGCTTCAAGGTCGTGGAAACCAGCTACGAAAAAGGGCTCAAACATGGGCCCCGCATCGAATGGTACGGCCCCGACGTCAAAGCCAGCCAAGCCAATTACGACCGCGGCAAACTCGATGGCGAACAGATTCGCTGGTACGTCGACGGCAAAATCAAGACACAAGACCACTGGCAACAGGGAAAACGACACGGCAAGTCCGTGCGAAACTATCCCGACGGTCAAACGCAAATCGAGGGGCAATACGTTGCCGGCCGGCGCGAAGGGCCGTATCGAGAACTGGCCGGCAACGGACAGGTGCTGGTCGACGCCGCCTTCAAGGCAGGAAAAGCCGAAGGCAAGTTGCTCCGCTACAACCTGGCGGGCAAGAAAGCCCTCGAGGCAACCTACGTCAAAGGAGCGCCGCACGGCACGTGGCTCGAGTGGTACGACCAAGAGACGGAGCAACTGTCGCGCCAGTACAACTACGCCCATGGCCGCCAGGAGGGGCCGCAAATTACGTTTCATCCCAACGGCCAGAAGGCGCTCGAACAATCCTTCCGCGCCGGCCGCAAGGACGGCCTGGCTCAAGAATGGTACGAAGACGGAGCGTTAAGATTTCGCGGGATGTTCGTCGCCGGCAAGGCGGACGGCGAAGCGACCTACTGGTATCCCGACGGCAAAAAACAGGCCCAACAGGTTTGGAAAAAAGGGGAAAAAGACCAACTGTGGATCGTATGGAATGAGGATGGATCGGAGTTGGGGCGGCAGCTTTACGACCGCGGCGTTGCCCGGCGAACTCCTGGCGCCTCGTTGCCCGCCGGCTTAGCCGCCCCCACGACCAGTCCCGACGCCACGCCAGCCGATCCCGTTCCGCCAGAGTCAATCGACGACGCCGAACCGTCGCTTCTGGACGCTCCAGGCGACAGCCCCAAAAATTAGCCTTTGGCACGCCGCGGCAGCGTGAACGAATACAGCAGCGTCACCGCGCCGCTGGACATCAAGCTCCACGGCGCCCAATCGGTGGGGACAAATTCCCGCATCCGCCCCTGGTCCGGGGCGGCACGAAACGCGCCGCCGCTAGCCTGATCGCGAGTCTTGAGCACGGCCTTGTCGATGGCCAAACACTCGGCGCCCAAGATGAAGACGTAAGCCCCGACCGCCAAGAAAAATGCGCGCCACATGGTGAAAGCAAATCGCCAGTTTGCAGAGAGGTTCGTTGCGAGCCACTTGAGGAGCTAGGCCAACGGCGGTCGAATGTTCCATCGCTCCGTAATCAACATCGGCTGCCGCTCCCGATCGTTTCAGCGGCAACTGGGGAAATCCGCGGGGACCGCCAGCTCGACCGCGGAAACTGACGGTCGGCTAAGGACGTCCGATTGTGCAGGCCGCGCCGGACAGGCTCCCGGCCGTGGCGATCACCGCGTACAACCGACGGCCGTCATTCGTCGGTCGTCCACGCGAACCTCGATTCG
>CAYWTU010000924.1:0-1851 GCA_964461275.1 uncultured Pirellulales bacterium
GGCGAAGGCGTCGGTCGCGTAGACGATGCCCAGCGTCGCGCCCGCAGCCGCGTGTGCGCCGCCGGGCAACTCCTGACGCTGTGGGACCACGGTCAATCGTCGTCCCTGCCGATAGCCGACCTTGATCGGCCCGCTGGCCGTGAATTCCTCGATCAGCAATCCGCAAACGGTGAGCAGTCCGGTCGTCGAATCGGGCTCGGGCAAGGCGTCGAGACCGACGGCGCGAAAGCGGGCGCCCGTCCACTCTTTGGCGGCGCAGCGCAACAGGCCAGTCAAGCCGCCGCGCCACGGATGGCGGGCCTCGACCGACAGTTCCGAATCGAAATCGGCGCCTCCCAGCGACGCGCTGACAACCGCGAATCGTTCATGGGCCGCAGCGGTCAGTTCCGGCGCCACCGCCTGCACCAAGAACAGCATTCCGCGCAGCTCCTCGTCGATGCGGGCGTCCCAAGAATCCCGATCGATCTCCGGGAACGCTGGCGCCTCGGACAGCGGCGCCAAGTGAATCACGCCGGCAATGGGCTGACGACGGCGAATCGCATCGACGGCGCCGGCGGCCGCCTCGCGAGAGCGAAGATCGTTGGCCGACAGCACGATGGCGGCGCCGCCTCGCTCTTCAATGGCCGCCGCTACGGCCGGCGCGATTCGCCCGCCATCGTCGGTGACCAACACCACGCCCTCGGGCAACGGGAACGACGACTCCGCGTCCAGCGGCGCCTCAACGACCGCAGCCACGCACCGTGGACATTGGTCGGCCAAGGTCGAAGCGACCGGAGCGGCATTCTCCACCTGCGCGAGCGAAAGCGTCGGCGATTCGTCGTCCGCAGTCGCCAGCGCCGCCGGTTGCGAATCGCCTACCAACTCGCGTACGCCTTGGAGAATCGTGCGGAGGTTCCCGGCCGCCGACATGCGTTCCATAAACCAGACGGGCGGTTCCGCGATATGCGGGGCCGCCGCTCGACGAAACGCGCCGATGATTTCCACGCGCTTGATTGAATCGATCCCCAGGTCGCCCTCCAAATTGGCGTCCAGAGAAAGCATGTCGCTGGGATATCCGGTCCGCTCGCTAACCACGCCGAGCAGCGACGCCTCTAGGTCGATGGAAGCCGGCGCAAAAGTCTGGGAAGAAGCAGCCGGGACATCGGCAGCGGCCGGCGGCGCCGCGGGCTTGCCGTTCACGCCGGTAAGCTTCCGCACACCCTCTAGAATCTGCCGCAGCGTAGTCGCCGCGGACATCTGCTCCATGAAGCTGGCCGGCGGCTCGTCGAGCCCCGGTACCGCGAGCCGGCGAATCGCGCCGATGATTTCGACGCGTTTGATCGAGTCGATACCCAGATCGCCCTCCAGGTTGGCGTCCAGACTCAACATCTCGGCCGGATATCCCGTCCGCTCGCTAACCACGCCGAGCAGCGCGGCCTCAAGGTCCAGCGCAGCCGCTGCGGCAGCGGTTACGGCCACCTCCGCGGCCGGCGCCGCAGCGGCCGTTTCTGAAGTCGTTGGGCACAGCGCCTGCACGCCCTCCAAAACCTGCCGCAATGTACTGGCCGCGGACATCTGCTCCATGAAACTGGCCGGCGGGTCGACAAGCCCCGGCACGGCGGCCCGGCGGAACACCCCAATGATTTCAACTCGCTTGATCGAATCGATTCCCAAGTCCCCTTCCAGTGCCGCGTCCAGCGACAGCATCTCGCTGGGGTAGCCCGTGCGCTCGGAGACGATGTCCAGCAGCATCTCGTGCAGGGAGCGTTGCCGGGCCGCAACTGGCGCCTGCTGCGCCGGAACTGCGGACGCGGGAACCGCCACGACCGGTGCGACGATCATTGGCGCGGGAGGCGGCGCAGTGATGGCCGC
>CAYWTU010000925.1:0-1849 GCA_964461275.1 uncultured Pirellulales bacterium
GGCCGCAGGATTTACCTCTCAGACGACAATAATTTCGCTCAGTACACGGTCGAGGTCTACGACGAGAACGCTTACGGCTATAACCGTACGGTCCACTCGTTTCCGATTTCAAGCGTCTGGGGCGGCGACGTGACCTACTACGGCAACAATGGCAACGACACATTCTATAACTACACGGGGCTGCGAACCTACGCCGACGGCGGCAAGGGGAACGACACCATCGTGTGCACGGGCTATGCGGCCGATCAACTGTTTGGCGGCCCTGGCGATGACTACTTGAACGGCGGCTCTGGACCGGGCGATTCGCTGTACGGCGATTACGCCATATACAGCAGCACCGGCGGCAACGATACGCTGCTCGGGTCCATCGGGCACGACTACCTATTCGGTGGTCCGGGCGCCGACATGCTGTACGGCGGCGCCGGCAACGACACACTGGACGGAGGGGACGATGGAGTGGCCGACTACCTCAATGGCGGTTCTGGGAACGACTGGTTCCAAGAGGACTGGCGCTCGTATTCGTATTACAGCTACACCGGTCGTTGGAGGACGATGACGTACAATATCGATTCCGTCGATGACTTCTTTGCGAACTATGACCGATACTACAACTACTAAGCGGTGGCCTGAGCTGTGCCTTAGTTCACCGGCCGCGGACCAGCGGCTTGAGCAGCGAACCGACAAGCATTCCCACGGCCGCGGCCGTGCCGCCGTCGATGAGCAGGAGGACTGCAAAGTCGGGGCCTGGACCCCCTGAATTGACTTTGCAGTTCCTCTGCGTCGATGAGCCAAGACATCCGCCGCTACAAACCGCGCCGCCGAACGACGGTCACTAACCGCCAATCTGGTACATCGCCCGCTCGGGTTTGACGAATTCGTCGGTGTTGATGCCGTGGGCGGCCTTCTTGTGGGCCACGCAATCGCGCACCAAGTCGGCCATTTGTTGGTCGTTGGCCCCGTCGCGAAGCAGCGCCCGGGCGTCCCATTCGATGGTGGAAAACAAGCAGTTGCGAACCTGGCCTTCGGCCGTCAACCGCAGGCGGTTGCACCGACCACAAAACGCGTCGGTGACCGGGTCGATGAAACCTAATCGGCCTGTGCCGTCGACGAAGCGGTAATCGGTGGCGGGTTGACTGGGGTCGTCAGCCGGAAGCGGCGCCAGCGGCCCAAAATGCCGCGCCACAACCGCGCGTATTTCCGCCCCCGACAGGACTTGGTCCGCCTGCCAAGCGCCGTCGGCGTCGAGCGGCATGAATTCGATGAAACGCAGTTCCAAACCTCGCTCGACTGCGAATCTCACCAGCGGCACGATCTGCCCTTCGGTCACGCCCCGAATGGCCACGGCATTGAGCTTGGTGCGGTCGAACCCGGCTCGACGGGCAGCCTCGATGCCTGCCAACACGCGGTCCAATTCGTCGCGACGAGCGATCTGTACGAACGTTGTTCGGTCGAGGGCGTCCAGGCTGATATTCAGCCGGTGCAATCCGGCGGCGCGCAGGGCGGCGGCCTGCTCAGTCAAGAGGATACCGTTCGTCGTGAGGGCGACGTCACGGATGCCGGGTACGGCGACCAGTTGCGCCACCAACCTTGGCAGGTCGTGGCGCACGAGCGGCTCGCCCCCCGTGAGGCGAATCTTGTTGACGCCCATGCTGGCCACGACTCGTACGAAGCGGGCGATTTCTTCAAAGGTCAAAAGATCGCGGCGAGGCTTGAATTGCACATGCTCGGCCGGCATGCAATAAAAGCAGCGGATGTTGCAGCGGTCGGTGACGCTGACGCGCAGATCGCTGTGCACGCGCCCGAAGCTGTCAACGAGCGGCTCTACGGCGAGGTTCGGCTGAGATGATTC
>CAYWTU010000926.1:0-1846 GCA_964461275.1 uncultured Pirellulales bacterium
CATGGCAAAGGGCGCGCAATGGTGCAGCCCCGCCGCCGCAGGATTGCGCATCCGGCGCGGAGAAAGCGCGCGCAAGCGGCGTTCCAGTTCAAGGTCCTCCCAGCCATAACGGGTGAAGGTCGCCTCATCAAAGGGGCCAAGCGGGCCTTCCGGCACCGCCGCCAGCAGCGCGCGCGGGATGCCGACATTGGCGGTGGTGAAGAATTTTTGGACGGCGTCGGCGTTTTTTGAAATCGCCGACAGTAATTTGCTCGTGTCGAGAGTCGCCTTTCCCCCGTCGTCGAACGAGACGCCCAATTCACCGAGAGACTGGATCGACCCCGCGCCGAAAATTCGGCCGGTAAATAGCTGGCGGAAGTCTTGCAACACTTGCCGGGCGGTCGAGTCGCCGTAGAGTACGGCCCCTTTGTTCGCCGTCGTGTCGTACTTGGTCACGGTCGTCACGTTGTCGTTCAGCCGGTTGTAGGCGTCGACGATCGCCTGAACGGCCGTTTGCAGATTGGTATGCGTCGTTCCCACCGAGACGGAAATGGGGGATGACGAGACCGCCTTCAACGTCAGGGAGACGCCGGGAAGCGTACTCGAGAACGTATTGTTCGAGGAGACCGCGACAATCCCGCTCGCCGGATCGCCAATCGCCAATTTGGCGTCTTGGGCCTGGGCAATTTCGGAAAACGAGAAATCGACTCCCGACGTGTCGATTTGCAGAGCTCCCGCGCGGCCCGACTGTTGACTTGTGAGCGTGAACCGAAACGGCTTGATGGATGACCCGTCGCTGAAAATTCCGGCCGAAACGCCCGCGTTGAGTCCGTTGATCTTGTCGGCGAGGTCTTCGAGGGTGTCATCTGCGTCAAGTGTAACGACGGTCGTCGTCGAACCGTCAATAACTTTGGTGGCGACGTTGTTGATCGACTTCGTGGTCTCCCCGGCCAACAGATGCAGGTCGGCGGCCGTCGTCGAGTTTACTTCGGCGACGGCAAGGTGCCCGGAACCGTTGGCCGTGTCGATCAAGATGATTCCGTCGCCCGTGCTGTTGACCTGGGCCGTGAGCCCCAGCGTGGTGTGTCCGATCGCGGCGATCAAGTCACCGACCGTTTTTACGGAGTCGTTCACCTGGATCGTGGCGGAGGCTCCGTTGGTGTCGGTGATGGTGAAATTCCCCGCGGCAACGCCGCCGCCGCCATTCAACGCCGCCAGGAGCGTAGTCTCGCTGACGAATTGCACGTGAAGATCGCCGCTGTTTTTGGTCGAGGCGGCCACGTTCGCCGTCAATTGCAGCTTGTCGGCGGTGTTCGTGGCGTCACCGTTGGCGATGACCAGATTTCCGCTTCCACCGGACGAATCGGTGAGCACAATTCCGTCCCGGGCGTCGTTCACGCGAGCCGTGATGCCGATCGACTGGGTCGCCGCATTGATGGCGCTGAGGACATCGTCAAGGGTTTCGGCCGTCGACAGATTGGCGTTCGCCGTTTGGCCGTTTCGATTGGTGAAATTGATTTGCCCGAGCGTGCCCAGGCCCGACCCGCCATTGAGAGACTTGAGCAAAACGGTGCGCAGTCCTCCCAGGAGCCTTCCGCCGGTCACGGTGGCGCCGGAGGCGGTTGTGGAAAGTCCCAGGTCCTTGGCCACATGGGAATCGTTGATGTCCGTAACGGCAAAGGTGCCGCCGTTGTCGACCGTCAAGTCGGTGAGGACGATTCGGTCGGTGGTGGGATCGAGCGAGGCGAGCAGTTTGCTCGGCGCGGCCGCGTTGATCGTGCTAAGAATTTCGCCGATCGTGCTTTCATCGCCGTTGGCGACCGGCTCGACGATGGCGCCGCCGGACGTAACGAACGTGTCGCTGACG
>CAYWTU010000927.1:0-1842 GCA_964461275.1 uncultured Pirellulales bacterium
CGGCATGATCTCGATAATTCAAGCCGATGCAGACGATCTTGCCGGGCCGGGCGATCGGCGGAGCCCAGCGGGCTGCGGCGGGAACGTCAGGGAGTGTGACGCCGCCGGAGACAAGCGCCGCCAGTTGAGTCAATCCTTCGCGACGGAAAAACTCTCGATCCCAATCGGCAAAGTATTGCGAGCAGTCTTTACGCTGGCCGTTGAGCAGGATGCCCGGTTGCTCGCGGTCGCGTTCGCCAAATCGAATCAGTTTCATGGTGGATTCCGTCAATGTAGTAGGCACACTCCGTGTGCCGCAACAAGCTACGACACGCTCCACGCATTCCCAAAAATCACAACCTGTTCGCTCCCGGCTACGGCACGCGGAGCGTGCCTGCTACTTTACGCGATTCAACTCGCCGCGCATCGCTTTGAACTCGTCGGAAGGGCCCAATTGTTGTTCTAGCTGACGTAAGGAGTTCTGAACTTGCGGATCGACCGTCATCTTACGATATTGATCGTCCAGCGATCCGGCCAGACGGCGGGCCTCGGTGAGCGCATCGCTCGCTTGCTTGGCCGCATCGGCATAATCTTGGCTGACGCGACTCAAATCGGCCGTGGCACTTTCATGGGCCTCGCGGCTGGTGGTGGCGCGATCGACCAACTTGTCGTGCTCAGGTGTTCCGCTAGCCGGCTCGGCCGTAGCCTCGGCCCGTTTGACGGCCGCTTCATCGCGCTCCAGCGTTCGCCGCACCGATTCAACCTTCTTTCGTGCGGCGGTCACATCCTTCTGGATTTCGCGTTGCCGTTGCTCCGCCTCCTTGGCTTTCTCAATGAGATCCATGCAACGGGCTTCGTCGTTGAGGATCCAGGTTCTCCACACGCGCTTCATGCCTCGCGCTTTCAGCAACTCCGCAGGATCGGTCGGCTCTGTGGTTGGAGATTGGGCAGCGGGAGTCTTGGGGTCGTTCGGCGGATTCTCTCCGGCCGGCGGGGCAGAGGGTTGTTGCTCCACAGGAGGCATTGGCCCTCTCGGCATGGGCTCACTCGGCGGTGGTCCCTTGGGTGGTTGTCCCTTGGGCGGTGGCGGATTCATTCCGCGCCCCTTCATGATCTCCGGTAGATTGCGCTGGAGTGTCTCGTGGGCCACACTGGCCAAGGCAGGGTGGAGCCCTTGAAACTGAAATTGCATTTTTCCCTGCCGGAACATTTCCAGGCTCGCATTGTCAAGTTGCGTCAACTGCTGCCGCGCCCAATCGTTGGCCGTGACCGTTGCGATCTGCGCCAACAAGGCCTGAGCTTGCGGACGCTTGGGTGCGGACGGATCGTCGGCAATTTTGCTCAGCGCTTGATTGGCCGCGTTGAGATCGCGCCGCGAGAGCGCCTCTTCAGCCATCCGAAAAAGTTCTTCGGAGGCGGGCTGCGTTGCCGGCGGATCGGGGACGGGTGGAGCCGTTGGAAACGGAGGGAACTCCGGCGGCGTTTCCTTCTTGGGTGGAGCAGGGGAGGTCGTCGTGCCCGTGCCTGGCGCAGTTTCCGGCTTGGTCGATGGCCCTGGCGTGGCAGGTTTCCCATTCGTCTGGCTGGGGATCACACCGGCCAAAGTTCCACCCTTGTTCTCCTCGGACCGGAGCAACAGGTACGCCGCCACTGCAACGACAATCACCGCCAGGAAAGCCAGGATCAAAACCGTAGCGACCGGCTGACCCTGCTTGCGCGGGGCGCGGCGCACAGGGCGCGCGGCCGGTTCGTCGTAAATGGCGATCGGTGCTTCCGGCGGCCTGGGCTTGGGTCGGGCAGGGGCCGGCGGCGGCACGGCGCTCACCACCGTCGTGTCCATGCCAACGCGCGTGCCGGTGAGCA
>CAYWTU010000928.1:0-1841 GCA_964461275.1 uncultured Pirellulales bacterium
AAACACTGTTCGCTGTGAAACACTGTTCGCTGTGAAACACTGTTCGCTGTGAAACGCGGCCGCTCCGCTACCGCCGGCTCGTGGGCTGCGTGATGCGATTCAGTTCCTGGCTGCCGGCGCCTTCGAGTCCTTCCATCATTCCCAACACGCGGCCATCACGAATAAACCAAACGCTGGCCTTGTAATTGTTGCCGTCCGTGCCGTTTTCGACTCGGTAATGCACTTGAATCGGATCGCCCCCCATTGGTCCAAAGCGGTGATATCGTCCCACGCGGTTGGGCAGCGGAGTTGCGTCATGCGTGGCACGCGACCAAAGAATCGCCAACTGGGGCGCCGCGTCGAGCACCAACGGGTCGATTAACCAGCCCTGTTGGACGTGTTGACCTACGCTCGTTCGCCAGCAACCGGGCCGCACGACCGCGTCCACCCCCTGGGCGTCCAGGCCGGTAAGTTCCGTGATGACTTGCAGCGTTGCGCCGTGGAACAACCACTGGTCGTACGCCTGCTCGACGTCCAACGGAAAGGGCTGCGCGGCCGGAGTCAGGTCGGGCGCCGGCGGGGCAATGGGCGCTTCGGCCGTCAACCGCACCACGCACTCATACAACGGCGGCAGCGGCCGGTTCTCGTCGGTAACGCGCACGCGCCAGGCGCCTTGATCGGCGCCGCGCTCGATCGGCTCGGCGCGCAATTGCACCGTCCGCTCATCCCCCTCGATCATCACGCCCGAGAACAGTCGCAGCCCACTGAGCTGCGTCACATGCCAATGCGGCGCCGCAAAGTTGGCCAGCTCGGCCATCATTTCCATGGCCACGGCCAAGGGCAGGACCGGCTTGTTGTCGATTTCGTGATCGCGCAAATAGGCGTGACGACGGCGGTCAAGCACCACGCGGGCCGTGACCACGTCGCCCGATTCGCGCTGCACGTCTTGACCCGCCAATAGCGGCGTTGTCACTGAATGCCGCGTAGCCGCCGAGGCCTGCGAGTCGGCTTCGTCCACCCACGGTCCCGGCCCGTACAGGACGCACGTCTGGCCCGGGTGCGGCTCCAACAGCTCGCGGACCGCCACCTCTCGGCCGGCCGGCACCGTCACCATGCCGACACCTCGAGACTCGAACTGTGCGGCTACGGCGTCGGTGACCATGCCGGCGCCGCTCCACGGCCCCCAGTTGATGCTCACCACGCGCGTCGGCCAGAGTCGGTTCAGGTTTGCCCCCACCAGGTTGAGAATTTCGTTGGCGGCGGCGTAGTCCGCCTGGCCAGGGTTGCCAAAGAAGCCCGAGACGCTGGAAAACAGCATCAGGACCTTTAGTTGGCGCGGGTCGATCAGCCTGACCAACGTCATCAGCGGGTCGAGCTTGGTCCCCAGAACGCGGGCGAACGACTCGGCCGACTTGTCGACGATGTACTTGTCCTCGATCGCTCCGGCGCCGTGAATGACCGCGGTGATTTCGCCAAATCGGTTCTGCACGTCGCGGACAACTTGCGTGAGCCGGGAGGCGTCTCGAACGTCGCAAGAAACGTATTCCACGCGGGCCCCCGCGGCGCGAATTTCGCTCAGCGTCCGCCGCACCTCGCGCTCGGCAAATACGCGGCTCACGCGCAGCTCGACGTCTTTAGGCTTAAGGGCCTCGCCCGACTGGCGGGCCAATTCGACAACCTTTTGCACCAACGCCTGGCGCCCCTCGATGCTCGCGGTGCGCGGGTCCTCGGTTGCCGCGGGCGCCGCCGAACGGCCCAACAGAACCAGCGTCGGTTGTGAACGGCGGGCCAATTCTTCGGCCACGACCGCCGTGATGCCGCGGGCGCCGCCCGTAACGAGTACCACATCTTCGCGACGGATG
>CAYWTU010000929.1:0-1836 GCA_964461275.1 uncultured Pirellulales bacterium
CCCGGGGGCCGGTCCGGAAGTGTTTCCCGCCGGCATGGCCAAGCGAATTCCGGCCGGCTCAAAGTTGATTTTCCAGGTTCACTACACTCCCATCGGCACGCCGCAAGAAGACCAAAGCGTCATGGCCATGAAGTTCGTTGATGAGCGCGAAGTGCAGTATGAAGTGCGGACCGGCGCGGTGGGCAACGTGCTCATGGCCATTCCTCCGCACGCCGCCGAACACAAGGTGCTCTCGGCGCGGCCGATCCGCCGCGAATCGCTTTTGCTGTCCATGTTTCCCCACATGCATCTGCGGGGCAAGGCGTTCCGCTACCTGGCCCGCTATCCCGACGGCAGCGAGGAAGTCCTGTTGGACGTGCCGCGTTACGATTTCAATTGGCAACACAACTACATCTTGGCCGAGCCGAAACGCCTGCCCCCAGGGACTCGTCTCAAGTGTGAGGCCGTGTACGACAACTCGGCGGACAATCCGGCCAACCCCGATCCGGACGCCTGGGTCGGCTTTGGCGACCAAACGTTTGATGAGATGATGCTGGGTTACTTTGCGGTGGCTGTGCCGCGCCTGGAAAGAACCGACGACGTGTCATTGAACGAATGAGCGCCCGCCCGCCAAGTTCAGCTTTCCGCCGGCGGACGAATTTCCAAAATCACGCTTTCCGAGCCGGTGCCCGGCATGAGGTACGTCGCTCGGCGGCGCAGTTCCAGGCCGTGCAACAGGCCCTTGTGCCGGGCCTGATTGCGCTCCTCGACCCAGGCTGGTCCTTTGACCAGCAGCAACCGGCCGAACGAACCCCACTTGCCCTTGAACCAGCCCAGCAACTTGTCAAGCGAAGCCACGGCCCGAACCGTCAGCGTGTCGTACCAATCGCTGCCCATGTGATCGCGAACCGCCGCCTGATACACCGGCGTGTCGAGCCCCAGTTGCCGCACGATGTCTTCCACCGCCCGCGCTTTCTTGCCCACCGAATCGACGAGCGATACGTGCAGGTCAGGCCTCACGATCGCCAGCACAATTCCCGGCACTCCCCCGCCGGTTCCCACGTCGAGCACCCGCTCGTCTTCGGCCAGCAGCTTGGCCAGCTCGAGCGAATCGACAACGTCGCGGTCGACCAGTCGATCCCAATCGGTGTGGCGCGTGAGATTGAGCTTCGTATTCCAGTCCCATAACAAGCGGGCATAGCGTTCCAGGAGCTCGGCTTGCGGGGCGGGAAGGGTCAACTCTCGGCGCGCCAGGGCCTCGGCCAGCGTTGCGGAACCGCCGGGCGGCGCCCCTGCGGCAGCAGCGGCGTTTTCATTGGTGGACGGCGCTTCGGACATGGGCCTCAGGCTATCAAAGCTGGCAATTGGTTGCCAGACGCGGCCTGCCGGGCTAGCTTAAGAAGTCGTCAAACAACCTGACATCCGTCCACTCACGCCCGTTTTTTCAGCGAATCGAACTGGTTGTTGGTTGAACTCTAACACTCGTTGTTTGCCACACATGCACCCTGATTCCGGCAAACGCGGCCCTCGCCCTCCGAAAGGCGCCAACTATGGACACTAAGAAAAGTCGACGCGATTTCATTCAACGGGCCTTGGCCGCCGGGACGGCCGTCGCCGTCGCCCCTCGCTTGGCCGTTGCGGCGCCGACCGCGGGCCGGGCGCCGCGCAGCGCCAATGACAAGCTGGACTTGGCTGTGGTCGGCGTCGGTGGACGCGGACACGACAACTTGATGGGTGTGGCCAGCGAAAACGTCGTGGCGCTTTGCGACATCGACCAAGAACGGCTTGACAAGGCGGCCGGCGAGTTTCCCAAAGCCAAGCTGTTTCGTGATTTCCGCAAGCTGCTCGACGAAGTGA
>CAYWTU010000930.1:0-1833 GCA_964461275.1 uncultured Pirellulales bacterium
ACAAGCGGCGTCGAAGCACTGGAAGACGTTGCTGTCCAGGTTGACGCTGAAGGTGCGGCCACGGCCATCGCCGCGGTGCACCGGACAGGCACCGCGCCGCTGCGGGCCGCGGCCATGCACCTTCAGGCCGAGGTGCTCGATCACCTGGGCCAGGGTCAGCTGCCGCTTGACGTGGACGAAATCGACGGCCGTGTGCTCGCCGACCGCCGCCGTTGGTGGTACGCTGGGACTTGACTGGGCCGCGGTGACCACTGGCTTCTCCGGCGCGTCCGGATTGTGGCCCGCGGCCTGGTCCTCTTCTTGACACCGGGTGTTGTCACGGTCCGGCGCTCTTGCGGACGCCTGCGCGTGAACGCCTGCTTCCGGTTCGACGTGTGCCGGCGTGTCCCACGGGTAGTGGTTGGGGTCAAAGGGCTTGCCGGTCTTCCAGATGGCGAAGACGAGGTGCAGCAGCTTACGCATGCACTGGCCGAGGGCGGCGGCCTTACGTTCGGGGCGACGCTGGGCCAGGCGCGCGAACAGGGCGCGCACGGCCGGGTTGTAGCGCACCGCCGACAGAGCGGCCATCCACAGGTAGCGGCGCACCAGGTCGTTGCCACGGCGGCTCATGGCGTAGCGTTTGGGGCCGCGTGGGGTGCCGTCACGCTCGGCGCCGCTGCCGACCTCGATGGGCACGACGCCGAAGTAGGCGTCGAGCTTGGCCGGCTCGGCGAAGCGGTCGATGTCAACGATGACGGCGGTGAGCACGGCGGCGGTGACGGCGCCGATGCCGGGAATGGAGTCGAGGTGGTTGGGGGTGGGCAGGCGGCCGTAGCACGCCGCCAGCGTGCTTTCCAGCCTTTTTTGGCGGGCCTGGGCGTCGCGCAGTTGGCGGACCTGGTCGCGGACCAGTTCGGCGAGGGCCGGGTCGGTGAGCGAGGCGACGGAGACGCGGGCGCGTTCGAGCAGCGGTGTGATCTGGTCGTCGGGCAGGTAGGCAATGGCGTCGAGATCGGTCGGTGTGGCGGCGGCGAGCAGCGGCGCGGTGGGGTAGCGGCGCAGCAGTTCGAGGACCCAGCCGGTGGTGACGTTGTGGACGAGCATGGCCAACTCGGGGAAGGCGAGGGCGAGCAGTTGGTGGAGTTGGTTGACGAGACGGGTGCGTTGGCGGACGACGGCCTGCAGTCGATTGGCGATCTGGCGGAGAGTGCGCAGTTCGAGTGACAACGGCCTGTCACTGGCGGGCCGCTGGCTGAGGGCGAAGTGGGCGGCGGCGCGGGCCTCGACGGGATCGGACTTCTTGGCGCCGAAGAGGGCGGCGCGATAGTTCTTGTTGCGTTGCGGATCGCCACAGGAGATGGCGCAGGTGCACGAGGCGAGCGGCGTCGGCGCGGCGTCGGCGGCGGGAGTGGCCAGGCCGTGCAGGAAATGGCGCAGGTTGTCGGCGTACTGTCCAGCGGCGTCGAGGCGGATGTGGAAGTGGGTGTTGGGCTGGCGCAGGGCGAGACGTTCGAGGCGTTGGCGCAGAGCGGCATAGCCGGCGGCGTCCTCGGCGAAGGCGAGCTCGGGAGCGGCATCGTGCAAATCGGGGTGGAGAAAGACGGCATAGTGGCCATAGCGCGCGGTGTCGATGCCGACGCCGATGGCCGTGGTCGGCGCGGACGCGCGCGGTGGCGCCGATGCTTGCGTCGGCGCCGGGAGGTGTGCTAGCATGGTGACTCCAAAGTCGAGAGGGGGCGACGGGAAGTGGGCCGCGAGGCTCCTCCGCGAACGTTGGCCCATGAGGAAGCTTGTGATGAGAGGTCGGCGCCTCAAGATGTAACAAGCTCTGGGACCAACGCGGAGGGATCAATC
>CAYWTU010000931.1:0-1832 GCA_964461275.1 uncultured Pirellulales bacterium
TGTCAGGTTGTTTGGCGGCCTCTTAAAGTCCAACGTGGCCCCCGCCCGCCGGGAAAATCGCCAGGAAGGCGCACTTAACCACGAGCCGGAAATGGCTCACTGCCGGTGACACCAATCACAAGTTATTTCTTCGGTCGTCCTTAACGAACGCCAACCGGCCGCTTCATCGGCCGTACCTTGACGTCAAGCGTGGCCGGCAAGCGACGTGGAACTGATTCGCTTCCCGACCGGACCGGTTGGACGCTCAATGGCGCGCTGGACTGCGGCGTTCCAGTCACCAGTCGCGGGCCGGCCGGCGCGGGCATTCGACTGTCTCCTGGTGGCAATCGGCCGGGACGAAGTTTGGGAACGTCCAACTGCAACGGTTCATCGTCTGCCGGCAATGGGTCGCCAACGCCGGGTTCGGGCCCGCCGTCCGGCAAGGGCTCGGCAAACGGGTCGTTCTCGTCCACCAACGGCGAGTCATCCGCTGGCATGGCCGGCGGTTGGTCGTCGAACTCCAGCGGCGGCAGTTCGTCGCCGGGAACTGGCGCGTCGGGCAATGGGGCGTTCGGCAGCGGCGCCTCGGGCGACTTGGCCGCCGGCTGGTCGTCGACGTCAAACGGCGGTAGGTCTGCGTCAGGAAGAGGCGCCTGGTCCAGCGTGTCGTTCGGCATCGAGCCGGGGTCAGCGCTGGGCGCCTCGTCGTTGAGTGGACTGGTTTGGCTGTCGGGCAGCGGCGGGAAATTGTCCAAGGGAGGCGCATCGTCCGCTGACCTGGCCGCCTTCGGTTCGGCGTCGGCTGGCGACTCGTCCGGCTGGTCCTTGATCTTCGGCGTCGATCGCTCGGGCAACGGTGGCATGTTGTCCAGCGGCAACGACGGGTTGGCTTTGGGCGGCGCGATCGGTTGACGATCGATTTGGCCGGCCGGTGGCGGCGCATCTTCCGCACCGGGCTGTTCGTCGGCCGAGGGGAGTGGTTCCACCGGCTCGTCGTGCGGCGATCGGAGCATTTCTTCCAGCGGAGAACCGTCGCGCGACGGCTTGGCTTCTGACTTTTCCTCACCCATTTGGGCGTCATCAGGCGAAGGCAACTTGCCATCGGGCGCTGGCAGCGTCTCGCGACGGTCTGGATCGGCATGGGCGGCGCCGGGCGCCACCGCTTCTCCGGTCAAGGCTTGGGTGGCGCCGAAATCGCCGGTCGGCGTGACGCGCTGTGGGTAGATGCCGCGACTGACCGGCCTGGGCAACGTGATGCCGTAGTCCAGCTTATGGGCCAACATCCGGCGGTGGGCCTGCTTGCGGGCGTTTTGGTACGCCTGATCGGGCCAGGGGCCTTCGCTGAGCTCGATGTTGTTGAACTCCAGCAGCGAGCCCTTCTCTTGGTGTACGTCCTTGACCGCCAGGTTGTATTCGATGATCGAACGGAAGTAGTTGGATTCCACCCGAGCCAGCTCATCCTCGGCCTCCACCACTTCATCCATGGTCACCACCCCGGCGCCGTATTCGCGGCTGACGGCGTCCACTCGATCGCGGGCGCGGTCCACGGCGTTCAAATACGTTTGGGCTACGGAATGCGCGCGCGACGCCTCGCGCACGGCCGCCGCCAGCGAATGAATCACCTGCCGCTCCTGCTCCTCGAGCAAGGCCCGCTCCTTGGACAACTTCAACTGTGCGTTGCGCACGCCGGCGGCCCCTTGGCGCCGACCCAATTTCAATTCCCACTGCAAACCCAAAGACCATTCCTGGAAATCACCGTCGTAAAACTCGCCGTAGGCCGAGTCCAGGTCTTCGGGGCCGCCGCCGATCAAGTCATCGCCAAAGCCGCGCCAACGATATTGGCCTAGGGCGTC
>CAYWTU010000932.1:0-1829 GCA_964461275.1 uncultured Pirellulales bacterium
GTCGCCTGCCCGACGCCGCCGCTCGCTGGCAGACGGTCGAGCAGCTCGTGGCCCGGTATCAAGGGCAACCGTTTGGGCCGTTTCAATTGGCCGGTTCGGGGGGCGAGACTTTGCGCGAGCAAGACCTGGCCGGACAGGTGACGCTGTTGCACTTTTGGGAATACCGCGACGAGCCGCTCCGTGAGCCCTATGGACAGGTGGGGTACCTCGACTTTCTCTACGGCAAGCGTTTGGGCGACGGCCTGCGCGTGTTTGGCGTGGCGGTGGATAGCCGGCTGGCTGACCCACGGCAACGGCCGGCGGTGTTGCAAAGCGTGCGCAAGCTGCGGTCGTTCATGAATCTGAGCTATCCCGTACTATGGGACGATGGCGCCGTACTCAAGCAATGTGGCGACCCGCGCCAAGCGGGCGCCGGGCTGCCATTGTTCGTACTGATTGGCCGCGATGGCCGCATCGCCCACTATCACGTTGGCCATTATCCAGTCGATCAGCAGCAGGGCCTGAAAGACCTCAACGGCGAGGTGACTCGGGTGTTGGAAGCAGCTCCGTAGTTGTCTCGCGATCCACTTGCGCAGCCAGGATTGAGATTCCCCTCCGTTCTGGGAATAATGGAGCGAATCGTCGAACGCCGACGAACCGGTTCGTCGGGCGTCCCATTGGGCTTCGAATTCCAGAACCTGCGGCGATGCATCGTCAGGGATCAACTGTGCGACATTCCATTTTGCTGGTCCTTTTGGCGTTCGGACTAACGTCGTGCGGCCCGAAGGCTGAACCACCTTCGGGGGCGAATCCTGCTGCGGGCGAAGCGACCGCGCCGTCAACATCGACTCCCGCGCCGCTGGTTTCCGCCGCGTCTTCCGAGCGTTCCACGGAAACGGAATCGGTTTCGTCCGGCAAACTAAGCGCGTCGGGCCATTCCGAAGGTCGCACCGCGGTCGCCGAAGACAAAGGTCAGGCGCCGACAACCACTTCCTTGCCCAGCGGCAGGTCCTCGGCGCAGGCCGCGTCGCCCGCAAGCGACGGCACATCTCAGTTGTGGGCCTTGGTGGTGGGAACGGCGGCCGACGGCAAGTCCTTCGGCAAGTGCCATCGGCTTAAGGTGAGCGTTGCCAAGCACCGTTCCAGCGCCTTTCGCGTAGGCTTTTTCGAGAGCGAAGTAGGCGGCTCGGGCCCCGACTGGCGCGCGGCCGGCTGGATGGCGGCGATGGTGGCGGGCCAAATTCACGACTTCGATCCCTCGACCACGCAGGTGTCGTTCGACGTGGCAGGAACGATCGACGGCCCCAGCGCTGGGGCCTTGATGGCGGTGGGCGTGTTGGCGACGCTGCGCAGCGACTCCGTTCGCCAGGACGCGGCCATGACCGGCACCATCACGCCCGACGGTGCGATTGGGTCCGTCGACGGCATTGCCCACAAGATCGCCGGCGCCGCCGAGGCGGGCAAGAAATTGGTTGTGATTCCGGCCGGCATCCGGCGCCAGATGGATCGCAATCAAGGCAAAATGGTTGATTTGGTCGAAGTCGGGCAACAACTCGGCGTCGAGGTTCGCCCTGTCGTCGACATTTTTCAGGCGTACGAAATCCTGACCGGCAGCCAACTGCCGCGGCCGGCCGATGTTGGTCATCCACATGTCCGCGAAACGGCCTACGAGGTTTTGCGGCCCAAGGTCGACGAGTGGCTGACGCGGCATCGCCTGATGGCCGAGGAATATCAGAACCTGCCCGAGGAGCAGCGCTACGAATATCCCGACGGACGGATCAACGACTCAAATCAGATGGCGGACCGGGCTCGACGGCTGTTGGTCGAGGGCCAGATAGGCGGAGCGGCGC